>OZ220714.1:0-132500 GCA_965116585.1 Gammaproteobacteria bacterium
GGACACTGCCGTAACGGTTACAGAGTTCCCGCAAGGTATCCAGGAAACGTGGTGAACCGGGGATGCAGTTCATGTTGCCGGCCACCGGTTCCACGATAACGGCGGCGATCTCCTCACCGGTATCAGCAAAGACCTGCTCGACTTGCTCACAGTCATTGAACGTGAGGGTAATGGTATGTTGCGCCGTCTCCGCGGGGACACCCGGAGAGGTAGGAACGCCCAGGGTGAGCGCCCCGGAACCGGCCTTGACCAGCAAGGCGTCAGCATGGCCGTGGTAGCAGCCTTCAAACTTGATGATCCGGTCCCTGCCGGTGTAACCGCGCGCAAGGCGGATGGCGCTCATGGCCGCTTCCGTACCGGAATTGACCATGCGTACCCGTTCGATGGCAGGCATGAGCGAGCAGATTTTCCTTGCCAGAAGGGTTTCTATCGGGGTCGGCGCGCCAAAACTCAGGCCGTTTTCCATCACCTCGCGTACCCGCGCCAGGACGTCCGGATGCGCGTGCCCCAGGATCAGCGGTCCCCAGGAACCCACGTAGTCAATATAAGCGCGGCCGGCGGTGTCATACAGCCAGGCTCCGCTACCGCGTTCGAAAAACACCGGCTCGCCGCCTACGGCCTTGAACGCTCGTACCGGCGAGTTCACCCCGCCGGCGATATATTTCTTTGCCTCTTCAAAATGATCGTTATGCATTATATTTCGTAACTACTCACCCCCTCCCCACTAATTCTACCTGAATTTGCAACAAGGGGTGCTTGACATCATAGTTTTCTGGCGCTATGGTAGGCGCCATGGGGCATGCGTATCTCGGTTCGAAAGCGACGACGGGGCTGTGCCAACCGTTGATTGCCATGATGCCGCCGCACAGTGTGTACATTGAGACACACTTGGGCGGCGGGGCGATTATGCGGCGCAAGCCGGCGGCGCTGCGCAACATTGGCATTGACATGGATGGGCGGGCGCTGTCGGCGTTCGAGTGTGCGTATCCGGTGGAGCTGGTGCAGGGGTGTTGCCACCGGTTTTTAGCGGACTTTCCGTTCGACGGCACGGAGCTGGTGTACAGCGACCCGCCGTATTTGCAGCGTGCCCGCAAGTCGGGGCGGGGTTATCGGCACGACTACGAGGAGGGCGACCACGAGGCCTTGCTGGCGCTGCTCACGGGGTTGCCGTGTGCGGTGATGCTATCGGGGTATCCCTCGGCGTTGTATGACGCGCGGTTGTGTGGCTGGCGCTGCGTGTCGCTGCAGGTGATGAATCAGGCCGGGGTGGTCACGGAGAAGGTATGGTTCAACTTTGCCCCGGACCGGGTGCACTGGGTGCGTTATGCGGGGCGCAACTTCACGCACCGCCAGCAGGTCAAGCGCAAGGCGGCGAGCTGGGGCCGGCGGTATCGGGAGTTGCCGCCGGCGGAGCGCCTGGCGGTGCTGGCGGCGATGATGGCGGTGGAGGCGGAGTGAGGGCATGGCGAGCGTGAACAAGACCTCGCTGCGCACGGAGTTCGAGGCCATCAAGACGCGCTTTGCGGCGCTGTGTGCGGAGGGCAAGCTGAGTCCCGAGGGCCGCGCCCTGTTCGAGGCGATGCTGCTGCTGTTCGAGTTGCTGCTGGCGGTGTTGATGGAGAAGGCCACGCCGAAGGGAACGCATAACTCGGGCCTGCCGAGTTCCCAAACCGGGCCGGACGAGACCGCACGCCGGCAGACCGGCGCCAAGGGCAAGGGGCCGGACCACCGTGCCGCACGGGGCGAGTCAACCCGCGTGGTGGTCGAGACCCGCACCGCCGCGGTCACCGAGTGCCGGGCCTGCGGGCGCGACCTCAAGGACCTCCACCCCAGCGGCCACGAGCGGCGCGTGAAGGTCGATATCGTCTTCGAGACAACCGAACTGACCGTGAAGGCCGACATCAAGACCTGCCCGCGCTGCCGTACCGAGACCCGCGGGCCGTTTCCGGACACGATGCCGGGCCCCTTGCAGTACGGCCACGGCATCGTGGCCTTCGCCACGCACCTGCTCACCGCACAGATGCTCTCACTGCGGCGCGCCGCTCAGACCCTCAAGGCGCTGACCGGGCGCACCATCGCCGAGGCGACCTTGCTGGCTTGGCTCTCACGCCTGCACGAGGCCCTGGCCGAGTGGGAGGGGGCCGCCATTGAGCGCCTGCTCGCCGAGCCGGTGCTGCACGCCGATGAAACCGGCCTGCGCATCGACCGTAAGACCCACTGGCTGCACAGCGTCAGCGCCGGGAACCTGACCGTAAAGCGCGGCCACCGCAAACGGGGCCGCGAGGCCCTCAAGGACATCGGCATCGTCCCCCGCTATGGCGGTATCCTCGTCCACGACCGCTGGGCCAGCTACTTCGCCTGGGAGAACTGTGAACACGCCCTGTGCGGCAGCCACCTGCTGCGCGACCTGGCCTTCATCGAAGAGGCCCACGGCCATACCTGGGCAACACGTCTGGGCAACCTCCTGCTCACTACCTGCCGCACCGTGCGTGACCACCCGAACAAAGCGCTCAGCGACCCCGACTACAAAGCCCTGCGCACACGCTACCGCACCCTCCTCACACAGGCCAGACGGGAACTCCCCACACCCCCTCAGCGTCTCACCGGACAACGCGGACGTATCGCCAAATCCGATGCGCAAAACCTGCATGAAGCCCTCGTCAAGTATGAAACCGACGTGCTGCGCTTCGCCCGCAACCCCCAGGTCCCGTTCACCAATAACCGCGCCGAGCGCGACCTCCGCATGGCCAAGGTCAAGCAGAAAGTCGCCGGGTGCTTCCGTACCCCCCACTACGCCGCCGCCTACTGCCGCATCTCCAGCTACTTGCAGTCCATGGCGCTGCAGGGCTACAATCCCCTCACCGCCATCGAGATAGCGCTCAACGGCAATGCCGCCTCCATGGTAGAGAAACCACCCCAGAATAACCCGGACGACCAGGACCAGGATAAGGGGGGCGAGTAGTTACTATATTTCTTTATCTGTTGAGCAACCGGTTGAACTCCGTCACCGTAGAGTACGGGTCTGCGGCCTGGTAAACGCTGCTGATCACCGCCAGCATATCTGCCCCATGTTCCAGCAGGGTTATACAATTCGCCGGGGTGATCCCGCCGATTGCCGCCACCGGCAGTGAAATGTTCGCTTTCGCCTGCCTTATAATATCAGGTTCGGCGCGCAGGGTATTTTGCTTCGATGAGGTCGGGTAGAACGAGCCGAATGCAACGTAGTCTGCGCCATCCCGTTCCGCCGCACGGGCGCGTGCCAGGCTGTTGTAACAGGAAACACCGATCATTACCCCCGCTCCCAGCGCTTGCCTTGCCGATTTGCAGCTACAATCCTCGTTACCCAGGTGCACGCCATCACTGCCCGTGGATTTTGCCAGTTGCACGTCGTCGTTGATGATGAACAGGCAATCATGGTCCCGGCACAGTTTGCCCAATTCACCGGCTGTACGCTGCCTGTTAAGACTGTCAGCCGCTTTATCCCGGTATTGCAGCGCAGTGATGCCGGCCCGCAGGATAGCTTCCGTGATTGACAGCAGCGCGTCGTCAGACAGGTTGTCACAGTCCGTAATAACGTAAAGCCCTTTCATAGTCACGGGTTCTGCCCTGTATGCCGTATTAAAAAAACCGCTCGGGATGCAGTTGTGCTGTTCCCACCCGCTGCGCGTGTCTCAATGCCTGCCAGGTATATTCCTGTGCGTGTTCCACCGCAACACGCACCGGATCACCCAGCGCAAGGCGCCCGGCAAGACAGGCAGACAAGGTGCAACCTGAGCCGTGATAGGTTCCGGGTAATTTATCCCAGCGGTAGGAATGTAGCGCACGGGTTTCACTCATCCAGGTGTTGATGACTTGCTCGTCTGCTCGATCGGCCGTGGTGATCAGCGCGGTCTCGCAACCGAGGTCAAGCAAGGCATGTAGCGCGCTGTTTATCTCCTTGCGACCGGTCAGTCTCAGTGCTTCTTCAAGGTTGGGCGTGATCACCGTGACGTGGGGAAAGAGGCGTGCGGTCATCATCTCTACCAGGCCCGGAGGCACCAGCGCGGTTCCCGTACCGCTGCCCAGTACCGGGTCGAGAACTACCGGAAAGTTTGTGGTTTCAAGGTAATCTGCAATGACTTCAACAAGTTCGATGCTGCCGATAAGCCCGATCTTGCAGGCGTTCACAGTAACGTCCTGCGTCAGCAGTTCCAGTTGTTCCCTGAACAGTGCCGGCGTTTGCGGCGTCACGGATCTGAATTCAGAGGTATTCTGGGCAGTCAGTGAGGTGATGAGCGAAACACAGCGGCAACCGCCACTCGCCAGGGTCTCTATATCCGCTTGTATGCCGGCGGCGCCGGACGGATCATGGCCGGAGCAGGCCAGCACCACGGGTTTTGCAGTCATAAGGAAGCACTGATCAAGTCAGAGTTTCCACGCCTCAAAGCGGTTTGTATACCGCAAGCAGGATAATGGCAACCAGGAATAATACCGGTATTTCGTTATACCAGCGGTACCAGACGTGCGTGCGGCGGTTGCGATCATGTTTGAAATCCGCCAACAGTTTACCGCAGTGCAGGTGATAACCGATCAGCAACAACAGTAATGCAAGCTTTACCTGGAACCAGGTCTGTGCCGCGTAATCATGCCAACCGTTGACCATGGTCAGCCAGACACCGAAGACCAGGGTTAACACCGCCCCCGGCGTCATGATGCCGAAGTAGAGTTTCCGTTCCATAGTCCTGAACCGGTCGATGCTGATCTGATCATCACTCATGGCGTGGTAAACAAACAGCCGGGGCAAATAGAACAGGCCGGCAAACCAGGTGACCATGAAGATCAGGTGCAGGGATTTCAGCAGTAACATAATGAACCGTAAAGGTTTAAGCCTGGGCTTTGGCTGAAGTATCAGGTTCGGATCCCGTTGCGACGGCCTGCGCATGCAACAGGCTTTCAATGTCCTGTCTTAATTCACCCATGTCCATCTCACCGATTTTGTGCCGGATTATCCTGCCTTCCGGGTCAATCAGAAATGAAGTTGGCGTCAGCATCACGTCACCAAAGGCGGCAGCCAGCACGCCGTCCAGGTCCAGGGCAATAGGGTAGGGCAGTTGCCGCTCAGTGGTCAGTTCCAGCACCCGGTTCGGCGGGTCGTAAGACATGGCCACACCGATCAGTTCAAAGCGGCTATTGCCGAGTTCCTCATACAATTCCACCAGGTGCGGCATCTCCTTCAGGCACCCCGGGCAAGTAGTCGCCCAGAACGTAACCAGCACCGGCCGCCCGCGCAGATCGCCCATATTGAGCCGCTCGCCCTGCAACGTGGTAAATGTCACATCCGGCGCCCATTTCAACCCGGCAGGACTGAGCCAAAGCCAGAACGCCAAGCCGGCTACGGCCAGGACAATCATGACGGCAAGGGTTTCCCTGAATTTCATGGGAATAGTATAACCTGAAGTGGAAAATACTGAATACTTGCAATCCATGGTACGGCGGGACTACAACTCCCTCACCCCCACCTTGCTCGTACTCAACGGCAAGGTCGCCCCTAATGCCTTCGGATATGCTATCACAATCGTGTTCGAGTTCTCACTGCCGTACAGGCAGCTTATATGAAGCAATTAAGCAACCTAAACGCTTCGTAATTACCGTGAAAATGAAGCGAATGTCAGGTATAATCGCTTCATGGCATGGGTATGGGAACAAGAGAACTGGCCTCGTTTTGAGTATGATCCTGGTATTTCATACGAGCCGGACACCGATAATTTCAAGCAGCAATCACAACGCCTGCATGGAAATATCGAGGCCATGACCGCGCAGGGTCAGACAGAGGCGCTGGCTGGCCTGATGCTGTCCGAGGTCCTGAACACCAACATGATCGAGGGTGAGTTGCTTGATCGTGATTCTGTGCGCTCCTCCCTGCTGTCATTGTTGGGCGCCTCATCAGTTGGAGCGACACCTCGTCATAACGAGAAATCGTTATCAGCCGCAGAGTTCATAGTGGACGTGCGCAACCACTGGGCCGATCCCTTGGATGCGCCCTTGTTGGGGCGCTGGCAATCCATGGTGATTGCAGACAAGCCGTACAACAGCATCACGCGGGGTGCTTTCCGCAACGATGCGGCGCCGATGCAGATCGTCAGCGGCACTCATCCCGGGCGTTACCGGGTCCACTATGAAGCCCCACCCGCCGCCCGCGTTGATGATGAGATGGCGCGTTTTCTTGACTGGTATAACGGCACCCGTCCAGACGAAAACAGCGGCTGCGACATGCTGCCCGGCCTGGTCAGGGCGGGCCTCGCCCACGTGTGGTTTGAAATGATCCACCCGTTTGATGACGGCAATGGCCGCGTCGGACGGGCGATTGTCGATCATGCCATCTCACAGACGCTGGGTTATCCCACGCTCACCTGTTTTTCAGCCGCGGTGATGCAATCGAAAAAAGAATATTACAGGCAGCTTGAATGGGTGGGACGCGGAAACTTGAATCTGGAATCCTGGCTGCGTTATTTTTCCAGCACCCTTGGCCATGCCCTCACAATCGGGCAAGAACACGTATCGTTCATCCTGGGCAAAACACGGTTTTACGATATGTATTTTGAGCGGTTGAACGAGCGGCAAAAGAAGATGGTTGAGCGCGTATTTGATGAGGGCACGAAGGGCTTTGAGGGCGGTATAACCACCCGAAAATACATGGCCGTCACCAAATGCTCCCGCGTCACTGCGTTTCGTGATCTCAACAAGATGCTTAATGAGGGCGCGCTGGTGGCAAGGCCGGGCGGCGGGCGCAACGCCAGTTATGATCTGGCGTCGGTTGCAGCAACCACGCATCCGCTGCTACAAGCCGGCCGGGACGTGCCGGTATACCCAAACACCAATAATCTCCACGTTACGTAGTCAATTCCTTTCTGATGGCATCAATGGCATGGTCCAGGTGTTCATTGATGACTGCAACCAGGGTTGTCTCATCGTTTTTTCTCAAGGCCTGGATAATTTTTGTATGGATTTGAATAATCAGTTCGCGTACCGATTTCTTTTTCAGGGTAAGCATGCCGATAAAATAGATATACTCCATAAAACTATTAATTGTTTTTGCCAGGCTCTCATTGCCGCATAGATTAAACAGTGTCGTACGGAATTCCATGTTGAGTTGAAAAAAAACGGATGAGTCCTTTACATCGAGCGCCTCCTCTTCCTTACCGACAATTACTTCAAGTCTGTCTATATCAGTTTCAGTGCAATTTCCGATGACCTTTTTTGCGGCCAGGGGTTCTAAAACCCGTCGCATTTCGAATATGTCCTCAATTTGCTCAAGGGTGGGGAGAATAAAAACATACGATCCTCCACGATTTTGTCTTAATATCCCCTGGCTCCTGAACAGGTTCAGTGCCTCCCTGACCGGCGTGCGGGAAACACCCAGCGCTGTTGCTATCTCGTATTCCGTAATTTTCTGGTTGGGCTTGAAAACGCCTTGGAACAAGGCTTTTCTTAATGATGCATAAGCCTTGTCACGCAACGATATTTTTTGAGGAATCTTCTTGAGAGACATGAGCAAACCTCATGGTTGCAAAATTCAGTCTGGTAAAATTTAAATGTGAAGTTCTGGTATACTGTATACTACATAGCATGTTAGAATAATTCTTGAATATCTTCAACCAACACTGGGGCGTGCGATATGATAAATCATGAAACCACAAGTGTGTCGGGAAAAACCATGACTGGTATTGCCCAGCTTGTCTTGATTGTCTGCCTGCTTGGCAGCGCTACAACGGAGGTACTGGCACAGGCCGGCGCCCTGGAGGAAATTGTAGTGACTGCGCGCAAGCGGGAAGAAAGCCTGCAGGATACGCCTATCTCGGTCGCCGCTTTTACGGCCGATGACATAGAACAACGGGGCATGGTGGATTTTGCCGATCTCGGGGAATTTACGCCTAACGTTGTGTTCGATTTCACCTCCCCCATTGCCGCCGGTAATTCGGCTGCCATTATCATGATTCGCGGCGTAGGCAGCGCCGACTGGGCCTTGCCGGTTGACCCGGGAGTCGGTGTTTACCTGGACGGCGTGTATATTGCTCGCAGTATCGGCCAGGTGATGGATACGGCGGATGTCGAGCGAATCGAAGTATTACGCGGTCCCCAAGGCACCTTGTTCGGACGCAACACCATCGGCGGCGCTATCTCCGTGGTCACTAAAAAGCCGACGACCGACAGGCTCCATGGCAGGGCGGAAGTGACGACCGGAAGTTATGACCGTATCGACGTAAATGGTTATGTCAATATTCCCATGGGTGAGACCCTGGCCGCCAGTCTTTCCGTCTCCAGCAGGAACCGGGACGGCTACGTGAAAAACCTCGGTTGTGTTCTTAACTGTGTGCCGGGAGCACCCAAAGAGCCTGATCTCGGCGATAACGAGGATTTATCCGGGCGCGTTGCGTTTCGCTGGACACCATCCGATGCCTTGACGGTTGATGTTACAGGCGATTATTCGACCACCGACGAGGCGCCTGCCCCCAATGTCCTGATTGGAACGATTGACAGTGGTGCTGCTGCGGGGTTTACCCCCTTTAACAATGTGTTGTCGGGCGACCCGCAATGCACCAGTTCTGACCCGGGCAGATTAAATAATCCCAACTGTTATAACGCCCAATGGGCAATAGGCCCCTTCAGGACCCACAGCAGTCACCACAGTTCCACGCCTGAATTGCAAACGGACGAGCGCTTTGGTATCAGTGTACGGCCGGCGTCCGAGTTGAACGTCTGGGGTGTCAGCGGGACCATCGAATGGGATTTCAATGATCACCTCACTTTAAAATCCATCAGCGCGCACCGCCGGGTGGAAGATGGTTTCTGGTCCCGGGACAGCGGTCATTCGGGTAATCAGAACCACGTTCTGGCCCGCACTACCAATGACTATGAGCAGAAACAGACCACCCAGGAACTTCAGTTGCTGGGCAATGCCTTTGATGACCGTCTGAGTTACATCCTGGGACTTTATTACCTGAAAGAAACCGGCAAACACCTGGACGTGGTGGAACTGGTATTGAATACCGTGTTTGACAGTGGTGGCTCCATCAAGAATGAGAGCAAGGCATTTTTTGCCCAGGGGACCTACGACATAACTGACCAGTTGTCATTAACGGCTGGTGTGCGTTATACGGATGAGGATAAGCAGTTCAATGCGGATTCCAAAGTGGGCATCGACCACAATGGCCTGGTCAGGGGCTTGCCCGATTGCCGGAATAATCCGATTCCCTTGCCCGGAGACGGCGCCTGCGTATTACCGCCCGAGCCGGCTAATTCAGATACCAGTGAGTTGCAGCCTTACGTCAATCTGTCCTACCAGTGGACCGGGGATTTAATGACTTATGCATCCTATTCGGAGGGTTTCAAGGCCGGTGCTTTTACCCAGCGGGTGTTCCCGCCGGCGACGGCAACGCCGACAGCCGGACCTGAATTTGTAAAGGTGTATGAACTGGGCTTCAAGTCCACCTGGCTGGATAACCGGGTGCGGTTGAACGGCACGGGTTTCTTCACCGATTACACCGATTTGCAGGTGTTCGTAAATGCGGCAACCGGTACGGGTTCGCCGGAGCAGCCCGTTATCGGTCTTGCCACCAAGAACGCGGCAGAGGCAGAACTCTGGGGTTTTGAACTGGAAATGACCGCTGCGCCGGTCGCCGAAGCGTTACTGCAGGTGGGCATAGGCTACCTGGATTCGAAGTACGTTCGACTGGATGATGACGTGGTTGAATTCGATATAGATGGTGAGTTGACCAATGCGCCGGAGTGGAATGTGACTGTGGCAGCTCAATACGAGTATAGCCTGGGTGATATGGGGTCGTTGACGCCACGCCTGGATCTGTCCTACACCAGCAAGGTATATAATGACGCAAAAAATACGCCGTTATTGACCCAACCTGGATATACCTTGTTGAACCTTGCCCTGACCTGGCGCGATGCTGATGACAGGTGGTCGCTTACCGCGGCGGGACGCAATATCACCGATGAGGCATACGTCACTACGGGCGTTGCCGGTTCGGGTATAATAGAGGGTGTATACGGTATGCCGGCCACCTGGTCTGTGAGCCTGCGCCGGAATTTTAATTAGCCGAAATGGCTTTTAAGACCGTGCTGAACAGGCTTTATCGAAGGCAATTCTTGCGCAGTTTTGCCGGATTTCTCGGGGCGCTGTTTGCTTTTCCCCGGCCCCGTGCAAGCCGCGCGCAGTCGCTCGCAGGAAAGTTGATCGGCCGCCCTGATCCCGGGTATGAAGCAAAAAGGAAGGGCCTGGTGTGGCAGATGGCCAAACCGGCGCGCCGGCCTGACTTAATCGTGCAGCCGAATTCCGTCAACGAAGTTGTTGCCGCAGTTGACCATGCGCGCACTCATGGTTTGAAGGTGATCGCAAAGAGCGGCGGCCACAGCATTCCGGGTTCATTCCTGCGTAACGACGGGATGTTGATTGATATGCTTGGAATGCGAGACGTGACGGTAGACCCGGAAAATTTTACGGCTACGGCAGGACCGGGAACCTGGGGGCCGACCCTGTTGCATGCGCTCGAACCGCACGGTATGGGATTTCCTGTAGCCAGAGGTGGCAGTGTTGCCATTGGCGGGTTCCTGTTGGGCGGCGGCCTCGGCTTCAATCCCAACACCTGGGGAATTGCCTGTTTTTCCGTTACCGGCGCCGATGTGGTCACCGCCGCTGGAGAGATGCTGACGGTCAATGCACGGCAATACCCGGATATTTACTGGGCAGTGCGAGGGGCCGGGCCTGGATTTTTCGGAGTGGTGACAAAATACTACCTCCGTGCGTATCCGTTACCGGGTGCGATTACCACGTCACAGTATATCCACTCTCTGGATAACCATGCGGAAGTGGCCGCTGTCCTGGAAGAGCTTGTGCCGAACAGTGACCACCGGCTTGAATTGATACTGCTGCTGACGGGCAATCCGGACAAGCAAGCGGTTGCGGCTGGCGCTCCTGAGCAGGTTTGCATAGTGAACGCGGTCGCCTACGGCGCTGATGAGGAGGAAGCGCGAACATTACTGGAACCCGTTGCAAAAAGCAGTTTGGGCCATAACCCGCTGCAAAAAACGGAATACGAACCGACCACCCTCAACATACTGACGGGTGCAACAGGGGAATCCTTCCCGCATGGGCGCATGGCCACCGAAGGTGTCTGGAGTAATTCCATCGCTACGGTCATCGCCGCACTCAGCGAACGCATGCGGCAAGCGGTGACGCCTGTCACTACTGTCAGCATTCGTTTTATGGGCAATGCCAGACTGCCCGAGGATGCGGCTTTTTCACTGATCGGCAGCACAAATATCCTGTCGGTGCTCACCTGGCAGGACGCGAGGGATGATGACAAGGTGGCCGGGTGGTTGAAAGACACCATGTCTGCGCTGGAACCGTTTTCCCTGGGGCATTACATCAACAACGAAGACGTCGTCAGCTACCCGGAAAGAAACCAACGTTCATTCACGCCCGAAAGTTGGGCCAGACTCCGGGCCTTACGCAAGCAGTATGATCCGCACAATATATTCCATGACTATTTTGGCGTGTGACCTGAGCGCCCGGAATTTCTCTCCTCTCCGGTCCTGACTGCCTGGCGCTCAGGGAGCGCCGCGGGCGAGAGTTTCCACCAACGCGGTTACAATAGTCTGCTGGCCTTGTAGCGACGGGTGCAGGCCGTCATCCAGTAATAATTCAGGCCTGGGCGGCAATCCAAACGCGGCCTGCACGTCAACGACTTTGTCCGGCAATTGTTTTATCAGCTTTGCGACTGCGCCGACGTCAGCATTTGTCCAACAGGTCTGCGTGGCGTTGAACAGCCAGAATTTCTTAACCTTTTGCTCAATCAGCGTGGGTGGCGTCATCCAGACAAGCTCGGCTTTTGTTTGCGCAATGGCGAAGCGTCGTAACTCACTCAGGTTTTTTTCTGTTTCATCCAGGCTGACCAGGGGTTTCTCCGGCGCACTGCCGTGTCTCCTTGCGTCATTCAAGCCAATCATGAACAGTATCCAGTCAGGTTCTGACGACGTCAGTTCAGAGAAGCGGCTGATGACGTGAGTAGTTGAATCGCCTGATACGCCGGCATTGATAATCCGGACCCGGTTATCAGGACGCTTGATGTTGAGTAGGTGGCGCAGCACTTCCAGCCAGGATTGGTCATCATCGGTGACGCTATCGCCCACTGCCAGAATAGTGGCGTCAGAGGCAAAGGGCAGACGGTCAACCAGGCCGGCAAAATCCGGCCGGGCAAGCAGTGTCTCAGCAGCAACACGAGCGTTTTCCTTAAAACCGTTCCTGATTTGTCGGTATTGAACCGCGTCAAGGCCGAATATCGGCGCTATGTTTTGGTCGCTTGCACCGGGGAAATTACCAAGCAACTTTTCCGGGTGGATGAATTGAAGGAAAAAATTGATTTGTTCAGGCGTCATCTGGCTCATTATTGAACGGGCAGGATTGTGAGTTACGGAAAGTCAAGTGCTGCGGCACATGCCCTGTGGCATACGAAAACATGTTGCTGTCAATGAGTTATTGTAGCATATTTATTGTTTTGACGTCTCCTGATAGTATTTTCCAATATGAAATGAGCCTGAAGGGGTGACGTGTCCGCTACCTTTGTTTATGTGGTAACATTGTTGCAGCTCATAATGTGCCTGGAACACGTCATCTCAATATGAAATTTAATTCACCACGGGAATATCTGGGACGTGCGGGAATGATCCTTCTCCTCTTGCTGGCAGGATGCGATGCGCAACAGGAGGCAGATCAGACTGTTGCACCGGCAACCCCGGTCGCCGGTGGCGACGCCTATGTGGACGTCAGCAAGGAACCCTTGTCCAAGGATATTTTTGGCAGTGTTACCGAATTGCCGGAGACGCCGGGTAAACACTGGGTCTGGATTTACGATATGGCGGCAAGTTCCATGCCGGACGGGCGCGCCTATTTATACGATGGCGCTACGGCCCGGTTTCTGGGGATGCTGAATACCGGCTACTCCTTCAATGCGCTGAATCTACCGGGCCATTACCGGGAAGTGTATTCGGCGGAAACCTATTATGCCCGAACTACCCGCGGTGAACGCACGGACGTGGTCAGTATTTACGACCCGTTCAAACTGACGCCGGTAGCAGAAATTGAAATCCCGGATAAACGCGTATCCACCTTGCCCAGGGTGGCGAATTCGGCGCTGAGCGATGATGATCGTTTCCTGGCGGTGTTCAACCTGACCCCGGCATCATCGCTGAGTATCGTGGACGTGGAACAACGGCGTTTTGCCGGGGAAGTGATGACGCCCGGTTGCGCGATGGTTTATGCCGCCGGCGCGCGGCGTTTTTTCGCGCTGTGCACCGATGGCTCGCTATTGTTGATCGATCTGACTGATGAGGGGACTCAGGCTGCAGCGCATAAAACCGAACCTTTTTTCAACCCGTTGGAAGATCCCATCCTGGAGACCGGGACACGGCACGGCAATACCTGGTATTTCGCATCGGTGCAAGGTAACGTGCATGCAGTTGAGATAACCGAAGAGGGCGTGGTTTTCCCGGAAACCTGGTCATACCTGGACGAGCAGGACAGGGCGGCAAACTGGCGCATAGGGGGGAATCAGGCGCTGGCTGTGCATAAGGCAACCCAACGTCTCTACCTGTTGCTGCACCAGGGTGATTTTTACACCTATGAAGATCCGGGGCCGGAAGTCTGGGTGTATGATTTAACGAACCGGGCGCGCGTGGACAAAATCAGCACCCGGCAACCCAGCCTTTCCATAGCTGTAAGCCAGGATGACGAACCGCTGCTGTACACCATTACCGGAGATTTAAGCACCCTGGACATCTACGATGCGAATACCGGTGACTACCTGCGCTCCGCCGGAGAACTGGGCATCACGCCATTTTTGCTTGATCCGGTTTCAGCCCCTGCGTCCCCTGTGGCATACTGAACGACCATGAACTTCTTCGACCGCTGGTTTCAAAACAAAACCCGTTCCCTGGCGCGCCTGGGTTCGCGGCGGAGCTTTTTGCAAAAAACCGGCATGCTGCTGGTTGGCGCCGGCGCCATGCCCTTGTTGCCCGTTGCCCGGGCCAATACCGCGCCGGAGGATGCTTCCATAGCCGGGCCCGCAGGCGACCCCGGTAAATGCGAATACTGGCGCAACTGCGGCATGGACGGTTTCCTGTGCACGTGTTGTGGCGGCAGCCACGTCAGTTGCCCGCCGGGCACGGAAATGGCGCCCATGACCTGGGTAGGCACTTGTAAAAACCCCGCAGACGGGCGGGATTACATCATTGCCTATAATGATTGCTGCGGCAAAAGCACCTGCAACCGCTGCATGTGCAACCGTAACGAGGGCGACCTGCCGAATTATTTTCCCGCCAAGAGTAACGACATCAACTGGTGTATGGGCGCCAGCAATAACGTCTACCACTGCACCACTACCATTCTGCTGGGGCTGGCAGTCAAGTAATCCATTACTCGCTTGAGGCATGGCTGTGTCCATCAGCAATGAAGAATTGGCAGAACTGGTTCAACCGAACCGGGTGCACAAGCGGGTATATACGGACCCCGCCATCTTCGATCTGGAAATGGAACGCATCTGGGGTAGAGCCTGGGTCTTCATCGGCCACGAAAGCCAGGTAAAATCCCCCGGCGACTTCTTTACCACCACCATTGGCAAACAGCCGGTCATCGTCACCCGCCATACCGATAACCGGATCTTCGTGCTGTACAACCGCTGTGCTCACAAGGGCGCACAGTTGGTGGTTGCACCCTGCGGGCAGGCACAACAATTACGTTGCGCATACCATGGTTACGTGTTCGACACCGCCGGTGAACTGCTGCACGTTCCCAGGGAGGAAGGGTATGCGCAGACAGACTTCACACCCGGCAATCCGTCAACCCGCGTGCGCAGGGTTGCCAGGGTTGAGCTTTACCGCGGCTTTATCTTTGCCAGCATGGCCGAGCAGGGGAGTGACCTGAAAAGCTGGCTGGGGGTTGCCGCCACTTCACTGGATAACGCACTGGATCGCTCTCCCACCGGTGAGATTGAAATTACCGGCGGCATCCTGCGTTACCAGCATGACGCCAACTGGAAAGTGCTGCTGGAGAACGTGTCCGACAACATGCATGCATCGGTGACCCACCAGTCAGCCTGGCAAACAGCCAAGCAACAGGCCGGAGAATTTCCGCCAGATCAGAAGCCGCTGCCGCTGGCGATGCTGGAGCCGTTTGGTTCCAGTTACGATTTTTTCGACACCATCGCCATGACCACCTGCGGCAACGGCCATACCTGGTCGGGTGGCAACGCCACCATTCATATCGGTTATGAGCGGGAATCAAAGTATGTGCAAGACCTGGTGGCGGTGCATGGCGAAGAACGCACCAACCGGATCCTGTCCATGCAACGGCAGAACACCGTCATCTACCCAAGTATCGCCTTCAAGAGTGCGTTGCAGACCATCCGCGTTTACCGTCCCATCGCCGTGGACAAAACCATCCAGGAAACCTGGACCTACCGGCTCGGCGGCGTGCCCGATGACGTATTGCACACTTCCGTGCTCTATAACCAGTTGATCTTCTCACCGTACTCCATCGCCGGCCACGATGACTATGAAGCCTACCACCGCATCCAGCACGGCCTGCAAGCACAGGCCTCCGACTGGGTCAGCCAGCACCGCCACTATGGCCGCGACCAGCGTAACGAGGACGGCACCACCCAGGCCCTGGGCACCAGCGACATCGTGTTCCGGCACGAGTTTGAAGCGTGGAAGAACTACATGACCATGAATGATTTATCCGCAGGTGACGCATCTGCGTAATCTGCGGATAAACAAAACATGTGGAAGCCACCACAACGAATAAAGCATAAACCACAACCCGGTGTGTCCCCGACTGCGGACGAGGCACGGGCGGCATTGTTGTTCTCACCGGTTGGATTGGGGCCTCTCACCCTGGAGCAGCGCACCTGGGTGCCGGCGATGGTGCCCTGGCGCTCCAATGAGGACGGTTATGTCACCGATGACGTACTGGACTGGTACGAGCGTTTTGCCAAAGGACAACCGGGCGCCATCGTTATCGAGGCTACCGGCATTCGCGATATCCCCAGCGGGCCTTTGCTGCGCATAGGTGATGATCGCTTTATCCCCGGCTTGAGAGAACTCGCGCAAACAGTAGCAAGCGCCAGCAACGGCAAGACCCGCCTGCTGATCCAGGTCATAGACTTTCTCACCATTCGCCGCCGGCCCGACCCGGGCAAATACTTTTCCCGCTTCCTGGACATTACCGACGAACACCGGCACAAGCTGAACGCACGGGACTGGTCGGAAGCGCGTATCAGGGACGCGCTTGCCAGTCTGGCGCCTGAGGAACTGGACCATATCCTGACTGAAAGAGAACTGGAAGCCTTGCGCATGGGCTACCGGGAACGCGTCACGGACCTGCGCCTGCCTCATATCAAAAACCTGCCGCAGGTATTGCCGGACCTGTTCGCACAGGCGGCCCGGCGCGCAAGAGAAGCCGGTATCGACGGAGTGGAACTTCATTATGCCCATGCCTACACCATGGCCTCGTTCCTGTCGGCCAGCAACTCGCGCCCGGATGGTTACGGCGGCAACCGGGACAGCCGGGTGCGGTTACCGCTGGAAGTATTCCGGCGCGTGCGCGCAGTGGTTGGCGCCGATTATTGTGTGGGTTGCCGGTTTCTCAGTGATGAATGCATTGAGGGTGGCAGCAATGTGGACGATGCCGTGTATTTTGCGGTCGAATTTGCCCGCGCCGGCATGGATTTCCTGTCATTATCCCGCGGCGGCAAATTCGACGATGCCAAACAACCACGGATCGGTTGGGCTGCTTACCCCTATACCGGCCGTAGCGGCTATGAATGTATGCCCGCTTATATCTCGGATGAACAAGGCCCGTTTGGCCGCAACGTAGAACCCGTCTCCCATATCAAGACTGCCGTAAACGCAGCGGGACTTGCCACACCCATCATTGCAGTCGGTGGCCTGTACGGGTTTCAACAGGCGGAGAGCCTGCTGCGAGACGGCAAGGCCGATATCATCGGCGCCGCCCGTCAAAGCCTGGCCGACCCGGACTGGTTTTTGAAACTCAGGCTGGGGAAGGGAGACGAAGTCAGGGTGTGCGAATACACCAATTACTGCGAGGGCCTGGACCAGAAGCACAAACAGGTGACCTGCAAGCTGTGGGACCGGCAGCAACTGGATGAAGCGGGGATTACGCTGTCCGCAGACGGCCGCCGCCGGTTGGTCGCACCGGCCTGGGCGCCCGGACTATCTGGCAAGCATGCCGCCCGGCCTACCCCAGTTGCCGCTCCTTGATTTCGTCCAGGGTTTTGCAGTCGATACAGAGGGTGGCCGTGGGTCTGGCCTCAAGACGCTGGATGCCGATCTCGCCGCCGCAGATTTCACAATAGCCGTAATCGCCCGCATCCAGCATCATTAACGACTCATCGATCTTGCGGATAAGCTTGCGTTCGCGGTCGCGTGTCCTCAGTTCCAGGGCAAACTCTTCTTCCTGGGTGGCGCGATCGTTGGGGTCGGGGAAGTTCGATGCCTCATCCTGCATGTGGTGCACGGTGCGTTCCACTTCCTCCATCAGGGACTGTTTCCAGTTGATTAACTGCTCGCGGAAGTGCACGACCTGGGCCGGATTCATATAACTTCCGGACGCAGCAGCGCCGCTGACCGGACTGATTACAGAGGACAGAGCCTCGGTGACATTTCTTTTCATCTCGTTTTTCTACCAAAAAGCATGGCTGAGTGCATCCCCCTCATGAACCCGTATAAGGGCAATCCGGCTATTTGATATTATTTTTTATTTTGTGTCAATTACCCATGCTTGTATCCCGCTACGCTTACAGGTATTGTTACCACTCATGCGCTTACGCAAGATCAAACTTGCCGGTTTCAAATCCTTTGTTGACCCCACGGTTTTGCAGGTTTCCGATAACCTGGTCGGGATCGTTGGTCCGAATGGCTGCGGCAAGTCCAATATCATCGATGCGGTGACCTGGGTGATGGGGGAGAGTTCCGCCAAGCACCTGCGTGGCGAAGCCCTGACTGACGTAATATTCAACGGTTCCGGCGCCAGGCAGCCGGTGGGCCAGGCTTCAGTGGAACTCATCTTCGATAACTCGGCCGGCAAACTGGGCGGAGCGTATGCCGGCTATGCTGAAATCTCCATCAGGCGGCAACTGAACAGGGATGCCATCTCCACCTATTTCCTGAACGGCACGCGCTGCCGGCGCAAGGATATCCAGGGCATATTCCTGGGCACGGGCATCGGCCCGCGCAGTTATTCGATTATCGAACAAGGTGTGATCTCCAGGCTGATAGAAGCCAGGCCGGAGGAGTTGCGTCTGTTTCTTGAGGAAGCCGCAGGCATATCAAAATTTCGGGAGCGCCGTCGGGAGACGGAAAATCGCATCAGGCATAGTCGAGATAATATAAGTAGATTAAATGATATACTAGAAGAACTTGATAAACAGCTTGAACATTTGCAACGGCAGGCCAAGGCCGCCGAGCGGTTTAAGGCGCTCAAGCAGGAAGAGCGCCAACTGAAGGCGGAACTGCTGGCGCTGGAATGGCAGGAGATGTCCGCGCACGCGGCGGAAAAGCTCAAAACAGTCCGCTTCCACGAAACCCGGGTAGAGCAGGGCCTGGCGGCGCTGCGCAAGGTAGAGGCGGATATTGATGTGCAACGAGTGAATTACAGCGCCGCGAATGAAGCCTTGAACAAGGCCCAGGCCGACTTTTACCAGGTTGGCAGTGATATCTCACAACTGGAGCAACGCATTAACCATACCAGGGAACGTATCGAGGCGCTGGGAGAGGAAGCCGACAAAGCCAGGCAATCCGAACAGGAATTGTTACAGCAACACGCGCAAGACATACGGAAATTGACGGAGATCAAGGATAAGGCAATATTGCTGGAACCGAGCCTTGAGCGCGCCCGTAGCGCCGGTGACGACGCGCAGGAGGCATTAGGCGACGCTGAGCAGACATGGGAGACCCTGCAACAGGAGTGGGACGCGCTGCAACGTTCGCTTGCCGAGGTTGATAAACGTATTGAGGTGAATACCACACGCAAGGGCCTGTTACAGTCGGGGGCGCTGGCGCAGGCACAACGCCGTGACAACTTGCAGCAGGAATCTGCAACACTGGTCCCGGAGAAGATGCAACAGGACATGGCAGAATTGGCGGCGGCCGATAGCGCAAGCGAGAGCCAACTCGCGCGCAGGAAACAGGAACTGACGGAGAGTTCCGCCAGCTTGCAGGAATACAGGGCCGCGCTATCCGAGCTGGACACGCAAGTGCAGGCGTTACGCGCGGATTACCAGAAGAACGAGAACAGGATCGCTTCCCTGGAGGCATTGCAGCGCGCAGAGACCCTGGATGATACGGAAAACCTGGAACGCTGGTTAACCACACTGGGATTAGCGGATACGCCCCGACTGATAGATGAAATACGCGTTGAACAGGGCTGGGAAGCTGCACTGGAAACCGTCCTCGGCCAACGCTTGCAGGACCTGCGTGTCACAGACCTGCAGGCTCTGTACCCGGCCACGGAGTCACTGCAAACGGGTAGCGCCGGCTTTCTGCTTGCTGATACCGGGCCTGTCAATTACACACCCAAGCCCTGGCCGCGACTGATCGACAAGATTACAACGGCGGCTCCCCTCGATGCCTTGCTGAACCGCGTTTACCTCGCGGATAACCTGGAACAGGCGCAGGCGCTCAGCGCGGACCTGGATGAGACTGAGTCGGTCATTACCAAAGATGGGCTGTGGCTGAATGATTACTGGGTAAGAGTGCACCGCCATGCAGGTGAGGCGCCCGGCCTGCTGGCGCGGGAACAGGAGCTTGCCCGCTTGAGAGAGACCCGTCAGGATCTGGATGCAAGGATTCTCGAGAGGGAAAACGAGATCACGAAAAAGAACAGTCTTATTGATAAAGAAAGTATTAAAAACAATAAGTTGATCATTTCACTGAATAATCAGCAAGAGGTCTGTGCAACAAACAGGGAGCAGTTTACCGCGCTGAAAACCCGCTATGAGCAGACCCGGGAAAGGGCTGACCGGCTCGCACAGGAAGTGCGTGCACTGCACGAGCAGGAAGCCGGTGACCAGGCAGAAATCGATCGCCTGGAACCGTTGCTGGCGCAGGATCAGGAGAGCAGGCAACAGTTACTGGCGCAACAACAGCAACTGGCCTCAGTGCGTTCCGAACATAACCAGACGCTGGTCAAGGCCCGCTCGCATTGGCAGGATGCCAGTGCCGATAGCCATGCGCTCGCGTTGCAAGCGGAAGCGGCCAAAGCCAACAAGACCTCGCTTGAGCAGTCGATCAAACGCTGTGAAGAGCAGCTTGCCGCGCTGAAGCAACGCATCAGTGAACTTGGCAGCGCCAGCTCTGCGCAGCAGGCGCCACTGCAACAACTCTGTGAGGAACTGGATCTCAGGCTGGCACAGAAACTGGGTTCGGAAACTGCCTTGTCAACGGCCAGGGAAGCCGTTCAGCGCCAGGAACAACAACTCAGGAACGAAGAACAGGCGCGCGGCGAGAAGGAACTGGTATTGCAGGAATTGCGCACGGAACTGGAGCAGGCCCGTATCGGGCGCCAGGAAATAACCGTGAGGGTACAGACTTTGGAGGAACGTCTTGAAGCAATGGAACATACTCCCCAAGCATTGCTGGAAGCGCTGGATGAAGAAGCCGGCAAGCAGCACTGGCAGGCGCGGCTCAGCACAGTGGAAAACAGGCTGCAACGCCTGGGCGCCATCAACCTGGCGGCCATAGATGAATATGAACAAGTCAGCGAACGCAAAACGTACCTGGACAGCCAGTATGCTGATTTGACTACCGCCCTGGAGACGCTTGAGAACGCCATACAGAAGATTGACAAGGAAACGCGCGCTCGCTTCAAGGAGACCTTTGAACGCCTGAATGTCAACCTCAAGGAAAACTTCCCCCTGTTGTTCGGCGGCGGCCACGCCTACCTGGAAATGACCGACCAGAACCTGCTGGAAACCGGCGTCACGATAATGGCCAGGCCGCCGGGCAAGAAGAACAGCAACATCCACCTGTTATCCGGCGGTGAAAAAGCCCTGACGGCCGTGGCGCTGGTATTTTCCATCTTCAAGCTGAATCCGGCGCCGTTCTGCATCCTGGACGAGGTCGATGCGCCACTCGATGACAATAACGTGGGCCGCTTCAGTGAAATGGTGAAAGCCATGTCAAAAGACGTGCAGTTCATCATCATTACCCATAATAAAATCACCATGGAGATTACCCGCCAGTTGCTCGGCGTCACCATGCACGAGGCCGGCGTCTCACGCCTGGTGTCGGTGGATATTGACGCAGCGGTGGAGATGGCGGTTTCCGGGTAGTGATTAACGCGACATGGTAGCAGCAGCAACGAAAATCGAGGAACTGCGGCGACAGCTAAACGAGTACAGCTACCACTACCACGTCCTGGACGATCCGGTTGTTTCCGATGCGGAGTACGATGACCTGTACCGGCAGTTGGTAACACTGGAGCGTGAGCACCCGCAACTGGTGACCCCGGACTCGCCCACCCGGCGCGTCGGCGAGCAACCGCTCAGTGAATTTCCGGAAGTACAACATGAACTGCCCATGCTGTCCCTGGATAATGCCTTCAGCGATGAGGACCTGCGCGCCTTCGACAAACGGGTACGGGAGCGGCTGGACCTGGCTGACATCCGCTATAGCGCGGAGGTAAAACTGGACGGCCTGGCAATCAGCCTGTTATTCCTGGACGGCAAACTGGCCCGGGCAGCCACCCGGGGAGACGGCGCCACGGGCGAGGACGTGAGCGCAAATATCCGTACCGTGAAAAGTATCCCCCTGGTATTGCGCACGGCGGATTGTCCGGCAAGACTGGAGGTGCGGGGTGAGGTATTCATGACCAGGCAAGGATTTGAGAACCTGAACCATAGCCAACAGGAGCGTGAGGAGAAGCTGTTCGCCAACCCGCGCAATGCCGCGGCCGGGAGCCTGAGACAGTTGGACCCCCGGATCACGGCCACACGCCCTTTGCGTTTTTTTGCGCACGGCATCGGTATTGTTGACGGTGGTGAACTGCCGTTATCCCACTATGACAGTTTGCAAACCCTGAAAACCTGGGGCTTGCCGGTCACACCTGATACCGAGCGCGTCACCGGCGTGGAGCAGTGCATCGGGTTTTACCGCAAACTGGCGCAACAACGTGCCGCCTTGCCGTATGAAATCGACGGCATCGTGTTCAAGGTGGATGACCGTGGCCAGAGGGAGGCGCTGGGCTTTGTCTCCCGGGCGCCGAGGTGGGCGATTGCGTATAAATTTCCGCCGGAAGAGGCCGTCACCGAAGTGCTGGAGATAGAGGTGCAGGTGGGGCGCACCGGCGCCTTGACGCCTGTGGCCCGGCTCAAACCGGTGCGGGTCGGTGGCGTGACGGTAACCAACGCCACTTTGCATAATGCGGACGAAATCCGGCGCAAGGACGTGCGCGCCGGCGATACGGTTGTCGTGAGAAGGGCAGGGGACGTCATCCCTGAAGTCGTGCGAGTTATCAGCGCCCAACGTCCCGCGCAGACAACAGTGTTCACCATGCCGGAGCAATGTCCCGTGTGCGGCTCGCCCGCAGTCAGGACGGAAGGCGAGGCGGCAACCCGTTGCAGTGGCGGCCTGCATTGCCGCGCACAGAGCATTCAATCCATTATCCATTTTGCTTCCCGATCCGCGCTGGACATAGCAGGATTGGGTGAGAAACTGGTTGAGCAGCTATTCGACGCAGGGCTGGTTGCCAACGTCGCCGACCTGTACCGGCTGGAACACGCAAAAGTCGCTGAATTGGAGCGGATGGGAGATAAATCTGCCACAAACCTGCTGCAGGCGCTGGAGCAGAGCAAGCACACCCGTTTTGACCGGTTTCTGTACGCCCTGGGCATCAGGGAAGTGGGCGAGACCACCGCGCGCAACCTGGCCCGGCATTTCAGCCTGGACGAACTGAAGCAGGCGGCTACGGATGATCTCTGCGAGGTGCGGGACGTCGGCCCCGTGGTCGCCGAAAACATCGTGGGGTTCTTTCATGACGAACGCAACATCGCCATCCTGGAGCAGGCGCTTGCGGCCGGTGTGCACTGGGAGGACGAGCGGCAGGAGCAGGCTGACGACTTGCAGGGCAGCACCTTTGTCATCACCGGCACACTGCCCACCTTGAGTCGCAATGAAGTAAAGGAAAAACTGCTGGCCAGGGGCGCACAGGTAAGCGGCAGCGTATCCGGCAACACGGACTACCTCATCGCCGGCGAGAACCCGGGCAGTAAACTCGACAAGGCCCGGGACCTGGGTGTTCAGATCCTGAATGAAGCGGAATTAGAGACGCTGCTGGGAAGGACTTAGGATCGTATTGTGCGCTGATGCAGCCTGGCTCGACACAGGGTAGTCGAGAGAATAATGCAACCCCCGGCTTTCCTTGCGGCGCAGCGCGGACTCGATGATGAGTTCGGCCACCTGGGCCAGGTTGCGTAACTCGATCAAGTCGTTGGTGATGCGGAAATTGCCGTAGTAATCGTAGATCTCTTCCTGCAACAATCCGATCCGGTGGCGCGCGCGTTGCAGGCGTTTATCGGTGCGTACGATCCCGACGTAGTCCCACATGAAGCGGCGGATTTCATCCCAGTTATGGGACACCACAACCTCCTCGTCTGAATCCGTCACCTGGCTCTCATCCCACTCGGGCACCGACGGCAGCCGGAAATCACGGTCAAGATGGCGCCGGATGTCCTTATAGGTGGCGTGTGCAAAGACCAGGCATTCCAGCAGGGAATTGCTCGCCATCCGGTTTGCCCCGTGTAATCCGGAGCAGGATACCTCGCCGACGGCGTACAGCCCGGCCAGGTCGGTTCTACCCTGTTTATC
Organism: Gammaproteobacteria bacterium; assembly: GCA_965116585.1. Classification (GTDB taxonomy): domain Bacteria; phylum Pseudomonadota; class Gammaproteobacteria; order Eutrophobiales; family Eutrophobiaceae; genus JAAXHV01. The sequence continues at coordinate 23,929 of OZ220714.1, forward strand.
AATGACCACCCCACCACAGGTGTAGTGCGCCGCGGGTACCACGGGAATGGTTTCCCGGCTCAGGTCAAAACCGTATTGCCGGCAACGGGCATGGATCATGGGAAAGTGGTCCATGATGAAGTCCTTGCCCCGGTGGCTGATGTCCAGGTAGATACAGTCGCTGCCGAGACGCTTTATTTCATGGTCAATGGCCCGGGCCACGATATCCCTGGGCGCCAACTCGCCGCGCGGGTCGAACTTGTCCATGAAACGGGTACCGTCAGGCAACAGTAATTTTGCGCCTTCGCCACGCAGGGCTTCGGAGATCAGAAACGATTTGGCTTCCCGGTGATACAGGCAGGTGGGATGAAACTGGATGAACTCCATGTTGGCGACCCTGCAACCGGCGCGCCAGGCCATGGCGATGCCGTCCCCGGTGCAGATGTCGGGATTGCTGGTGTACAGGTACACCTTGCCGGCCCCGCCCGTGGCCAGCACCGTAAACCTGGACAGGAACACCCGCACACGTGCGCGGCGCTGGTCATACACGTAAGCACCGATGCAGCGGCCGTCCCTGGTAATGAGATCAAGACTGGTGTGAAACTCGAACAGGTCGATGTTGTCATGTTCCCGCACCCGGTTTTCCAGCGTGCTTTCTATGGCTTTGCCGGTGGAGTCCGCCGCGTGCAGGACACGCCGGTGGCTGTGTCCGCCTTCCTGGTGCAAGTGGAACTCCTGTCCTTCAGCATCAGGAAAGCGGGTGAAGTTCACTCCCAGATCAATCAGCCAGTCAACGCTCTTCCTGCCTTCTTCCACCACGAACCTGACTATATCCGGCTCGCACAGGCCGCATCCCGTCCTCAATGTGTCTTCGATATGGGATTCGACCGAATCCCGCTCATGCAAAACGGCTGATACGCCACCCTGGGCGTAGAACGTCGCGCCTTCCTTCAGGTCGGCCTTGGAGATGACCGTCACCCGCGCGTGCGCAGCCAGTTGCAGGGCCAGGCTCAAGCCGGATGCGCCGCTGCCGATTATCAATACATCAGATTCCCGCTGTTCGGTTGTCATTCGTTAAGTGCAATATGGAGGTGAAGATAATATAATGCTTGTCGGGTACAGATAAAGCATTTCATTACAATACACGCTTCCCGACTAGCGGTCATTCATGCCATGGAACGTAACACAGCAGACGAGATACTTGTAGAAAAGGTAAAACGCGGCGATAAAAAAGCGTTCGATGCGCTGGTGTTGAAGTATCAGGGCAGGATTACAAACCTGGTGTCCCGTTTTATCCGGGACCCGGGCGATGCCTGCGACGTGGTGCAGGAAACGTTTATCAAGGCCTACCGGGCTCTGCCCGGCTTCCGTGGTGACAGCGCGTTTTATACCTGGCTGTACCGGATTGCGAGCAATACGGCAAAAAATTACCTGGCTTCAGCCAACCGGCGGTTTACTGATGCGGCAATAGATTTCAACGACGCGGAACAAATTGAGGTCGGTGATACTCTAAAGGAACAGACAACGCCGGAACGGCTGCTGCTTACACATGAACTTCAGCAGGCTATCATTGCAGCTATCGAGGGGTTACCGGTGGATTTGCGCACAGCAATCACCTTGCGTGAAATAGACGGTCTGAGTTATGAAGAGATCGCCACGGTCATGGAATGTCCGGTCGGTACGGTGCGTTCGCGCATCTTTCGCGCCCGGGAAGCGGTAGACAAACAGATTAAACCCTTACTTATCGACTGACTTTATGAACAAAACAAAGCAAGAGCAGTTGTCGGCTTTCATGGATGGCGAGGCTGACGGCCACCCGCGGGAATTGGCCGACGACTTGTCGCGAGACCCTGAATTACTGGACACCTGGTCCAGGTATCACCTCATCGCAGACTGCCTGCAGGGTAATATGCCGGAGCACATGGACCGGGAACTGGCCGGCAAGGTTGCCAAATCCCTGGAACAGGAACCCGCCATTGTGGCGCCAATGCGGTTTCCGTCCACGTTCATGAAACCTGTCACGGGCTTTACCATAGCCGCTTCCGTGGCGGCGCTGGCAATTTTCGGCATCCAGCAGCAACAGGCGAACGTGCCCCATGACATGCCGGCAGACCCCCTGTTGCAGGCCGTGCCGGGCAGCGCAACGGGCGGGAACATCACGGCGCCGGCGCGCCAGGTAAGTTCAGGCAACGGTCTGGCAAACAGGGAGTGCGAGACTGTGGAGAATAGCAGAGCAGGGGCGGAGAGAGTGAGAGACGACGAGTTGGAGGAGGATTGTCAATGAGGGTGACAAGCGCAGGCTGTTTCCTGTTACTGGGGTTCATTTGTTTTACCCGCCCGGCCGGGGCGGCGCCGCTGCCCGATTTTACCGGCATGGTGCAGGAAAACTCCGCGGCGGTTGTCAACATCAGCACCACGGCCAAAAAAGGCGGCCCGGGACCCGGGCGCGGGCCGATGCCCGAGTTACCTGACGACGGTCCGCTGCACGACTTTTTCCGCAAGTTCTTTGATGAACAGGCGCCTGGTAATCCGGACGCCCCGCCCAGGCAAGCGGCCTCCCTGGGCTCAGGTTTCATTATCTCCGCGGATGGTTATGTCATTACCAACAGCCACGTCGTCGCTGACGCGGAAGAAATCATCGTCAGGCTCAACGACCGCAGGGAATTCATTGCAGAAATGGTTGGCGCCGACCCGCGCAGCGATATTGCCGTGCTTAAAGTCGATGGCAATGACCTGCCCGTGGTCAAGCTGGGCAGTTCCGCCGACCTGGAAGTAGGGGAGTGGGTACTGGCTATCGGCTCACCGTTCGGGTTCGACTACTCGGTGACCCAGGGCATCATCAGCGCCATTGGGAGAAGCCTGCCCAACGAGAACTACGTTCCCTTTATCCAGACCGACGTCGCTATCAACCCGGGCAATTCCGGCGGCCCCCTGTTCAACCTGGACGGTGAAGTGGTTGGGGTCAATGCCCAGATTTACAGCCGTACCGGCGGGTTTATGGGCTTGTCGTTCGCGGTGCCCATCGACGTAGTGCTTAATGTGTACACCCAACTGCGTGAATCCGGTCAGGTCACCCGGGGCTGGCTCGGTGTGCTGATACAGGACGTTACCCGGGAACTGGCCGAATCATTTGCCATGGACAAACCGCACGGCGCGCTGGTGGCAAAGGTATTGGCCGACAGTCCGGCGGCAGGCGCCGGCATGGAGGTAGGCGACATCATCGTCGAATACGACGGCGCCGAAATCGCCTTTTCATCCGATCTGCCGCCACTGGTCGGAAACAGCAAGATCAATACCCGGGTGCCAATGAAAATTATCCGTGCGGGGAAACGGAAAACGATCAAGGTATTGATTGCCGAATTGCCCGAAGACGAGAGACAGGCCCGCGCACTGACTCCTGACGCGCCCGCCGCGCCGGCCAACGATATGAACGTCGTGGTGCGGGAACTGACCGACGCACAGAGAAAACAACTGGAACTGCCTGAAGACGGCGTCATCGTGGAAAAAGTCCTGGAAGGCCCCGGCAGCGCGGCCGGCATCCGCAAGGGCGACGTCATCCTGATGATGAACAACAAGGACATATCCGGTGTATCACAGTTTGAACAAATCCTCGACAAACTCCCGCGTGACCGCTCCATCCCCATCCTCATCCAACGCGGCGGCGCCCCCACCTTCCTGGCGCTGAAACTGCCGGGGGAGGAGGAATAGAAGAGAGGTAGTCCACACAGCAATTTATGTCCACCGGCAAATAGGTTAGAATCACGCCTCTGTATTCAAACCTAACTATCCGGTAACCCCATGGAGCGGATCAGGAACTTTTCGATTATTGCGCATATTGACCACGGTAAATCCACGCTGGCGGACCGGTTTATTCAGGTTTGCGGTGGGTTGAGTGAGCGGGAGATGTCCGCGCAGGTGCTGGATTCCATGGACCTGGAAAAGGAGCGTGGTATTACCATCAAGTCACAGAGTGTGCGTCTGCATTACCCGCATCATGACGGGGACGTGTACCAGTTCAATATCATCGACACGCCCGGTCATGTTGATTTCAGTTACGAAGTATCCCGTTCCCTGTCTGCCTGTGAGGGCGCACTGCTGGTGGTGGACTGTTCCCAGAGTGTGGAGGCGCAGACAGTAGCGAACTGTTTTGCCGCTATCGATAACGGCCTGGAAGTGGTGCCGGTGTTGAACAAAATCGACCTGCCTGCGGCCGACCCGGACAAGACGATACTGGATATAGAAGAGCTGATCGGCATCGATGCGAAAGATGCCCTCAGGGTCAGCGCCAAGACCGGGGAGGGGCTTGAAGATTTACTCAGCACCATTATTGAACGCATCCCCCCGCCGGAGGGGAAGACAGAGGCGCCACTGACGGCGCTGATTATCGATTCCTGGTTCGACAACTACCTGGGGGTCATTTCCCTGGTACGCGTGATTGAAGGCAACCTGAATGTCGGAGACAGGATCAGGATCTTCTCCACCGGGCAGGACTACGTCGTTGACGGCGTCGGTTCATTTACGCCCAAACGTACACCGGGGACCCGCCTCAGCACCGGCGAGGTTGGCTACGTGGTAGCCGGTATCAAGGAGATTCTGGGCGCGCCGGTGGGCGATACCATTACTTCCGCAAAACAGCCGGCAGAACAACCGTTGCCGGGTTTTCAGCCCGTCAAGCCGCGTGTGTTTGCCGGCATGTTTCCCATTGATTCCGGCGATTTCGAGGATTTTCGCGAGGCGCTGGCCAGGCTCAAACTGAATGATGCGGCGCTCTACTACGAACCGGAAACCTCACAGGCCCTGGGGTTCGGCTTCCGCTGCGGGTTCCTGGGCATGTTACACATGGAGATCGTGCAGGAGCGCCTGGAGCGCGAGTACGGCATGAACCTGATTACCACGGCGCCCACAGTGGTATACGAAGTTGCAACCACGTCTGGCTCCACGATATATATCGACAACCCCGCAGACCTGCCCGCAACGAATGAATTGCACGCGATTCGTGAACCGGTGGTGCGGGCTGATATACTGACGCCCCAGGAATACCTGGGTAACGTGATCTCTCTGTGTATCGAGAAACGGGGAGAACAGAAGAAGCTGCACTATGCCGGACGCCAGGTGGCGATTGCCTTCGAGTTGCCCCTGAGCGAGGTGGTGCTGGATTTTTTTGACCGGTTGAAATCGGTGAGCAAGGGCTACGCTTCGTTCGATTACCATTTCGAACGCTACCATGAGGCGCCCCTGATTAAGCTGGACGTGCTGATTAACGGGGACCGGGTGGATGCCCTGTCCTGTATCGTGCACCGCGACCTGGCGCCGCGGCGCGGGCGGGAATTGACGGCAAAGATGAAACAATTGGTGCCGCGCCAGATGTACGAGGTCGCCATACAGGCGGCCATCGGTTCAAAAATCGTTGCCAGGGAGACGGTGAAAGCGCTGCGCAAGAACGTCACGGCCAAGTGTTACGGCGGTGACGTTACACGCAAGAGAAAACTGTTAGAGAAACAAAAAGCGGGAAAGAAAAGAATGAAACAACTGGGTTCGGTGGAAATTCCGCAGTCGGCATTCATGGCGATACTGCACGTGGGAGGGGAGCAATGAGCTTTGACTTTGCCGCCCTGCTGGTATTACTCACCGTGCTCAGCGGGGTCATCTGGGGTGTTGACGCGCTGTTCTTTGCCCGCGCCAGGCAGGAGTCGGCAAACGGGGCGCGTGCAGAACCCCTGATTGTGGATTACGCCCGCTCATTATTCCCCGTATTTCTCATCGTACTGGTCCTGCGTTCGTTTATCATCGAACCGTTCCGCATTCCCTCCGCCTCCATGATGCCAACCCTGCTGCGCGGGGATTTCATCCTGGTCAACAAATATGATTACGGCATCCGCCTGCCGGTGTTGAATACCAAGGTGTTCGGCGACGGCAAACCGCAGCGTGGCGACGTGGTTGTGTTCCGCTATCCTGAAGACCCGGCAGTGCCGTTTATCAAGCGGGTGGTCGGTGTGCCCGGAGACCACCTGCAATACCGGGACAAGCAACTGACGATTAACGGGACGGAAATCAAACTGGACATGAAAGAGGTTTATCACCGCGACGGTGTCGCCAGCAGGGAAAACGGCTCCCATTTGCTGGAGGAATACCTGGGTGAGGTGAAGCACGAGATACTTATCAACCCCCTGCGCATTTCACCGCTGGAGATCGACAGAAAAATTCCCGACGGGCATTATTTTGTCCTGGGCGATAACCGTGACAACAGCAGGGACAGCCGCTACTGGGGCCTGGTGCCGGACGAAAACCTGGTGGGCAGGGCGTTTTATATCTGGATGAACTGGAGCAGTGACGGTTTTCTGAACGTGGGAAGCTGGGACGTGGATTGGGGGCGGATCGGGTCTGCCATAGAATAGCAGATGAGCGCTGACAGAGAACTACAACTGCACGTAAGCAGGCTGCTGGGGTACGATTTTAACGACGCAGGCTTGTTGAACAGGGCGCTCACACACCGCAGTTTCGGCAAGGAACATAATGAACGACTGGAATTCCTGGGTGATGCGCTGCTGGGCCTGTTTATTGCCGATGCCCTGTTCAAGAAGTTTCCGGAAGTGGCGGAAAGCCACCTGACCCGCTTGCGGGCATCACTGGTCAAACAGGAAACGCTGGCGAGCCTGGCGCTGCAACTGGACCTGGGCCGCCACATCCGGCTCGGCACGGGTGAGAACAGGAGCGGGGGATGGCGTAAAAAATCGCTGCTCGCCAATGCCCTGGAAGCCCTGATAGGCGCGGTTTACCTGGATTCCGACCTGGAACGCTGCCGCGTAGTCATCCACATGCTGTATGCCCGCCTGCTTGAAGATCTGACTATCGAGAACACGCCAAAGGACCCGAAGTCCAGGTTGCAGGAATACCTGCAAGCCAATAAAAAACCCTTGCCGGCCTACAATGTCATCGCCGAAGAAGGCGTGGCCCATAACAGGGTATTCACCATTGAGTGTTGCGTGGAAGGTATGACCGAGTCCGTGATCGCCAAGGGGAGAAACAAGCGGGACGCAGAACAGACCGCAGCAGGCATGGCGTTGGACCTGATCGCGCCGGATGGTGGGCAACATTAATCAACCAGGCTTCAGGGCCGGCTATGCGACCATCGCAGGCCGGCCCAACGTGGGCAAATCGACACTGCTGAACCGGCTGGTTGAACATAAAGTCAGCATTGTTACCCGCAAGCCGCAAACGACGCGCTGGCAAATGCGCGGCATCAAGTCGGCGCCGGGTTACCAGATCGTGTTTACCGATACGCCCGGCTACCAGAACACCCACAAATCTGCGATGAACCGCTATATGAACAGGGAAGTTATCCACGCGCTGGAACATATCGACGTGGTGCTGTTTGTAGTAGAGGCGCTTAAATGGGAACGTGAAGATGCCCTGGTTGCGGAGCTATTGCAAGAAGTCCGCACCCCCCTGGTGCTGGTGATTAACAAGGTGGACCTGCTCAAGGAACGCAGCGCGTTGTTACCCTATATCAACACATTGCAGGAAAAGCTGTCCTGCACGGAAATCGTACCGCTCAGCGCCCGGCGCCGGCGCGACGTTGAACTGCTGGAACGCAAGATGGTTTCCTTGTTGCCCATGGGAGAACCCCTGTTCCCGCTCGATCAGGTCAGTGACAAAAGCGCCCGCTTCCTGGCGGCTGAATATGTCAGGGAGCAGGTCATGATCCATCTGGGTGATGAACTGCCATACCGCACAACCGTTACCATTGATAAATTCAAGGAAGAAAAAACATTACTGACCCTGTATGCCACCATCTGGGTAGAACGCCGCTCCCAACGCGCCATCCTCATAGGGGAGAATGGAAAAATGTTAAAAACCATAGGCTTTGATGCGCGCAAGGAACTGGAGAAATTCTTCGCGAAGAAGGTCTACCTGCAAACCTGGGTGAAGACCAAAAAGGACTGGACCGAGGACGTGCAGGCATTGAAAACACTGGGATACGATTGAGAGCTGCACTCAACCCCTGCTACATCCTGCATAGCCGCAACTACCGCGAGACAAGCCTGTTGCTGGACGTGTTCTCACGCCGGCATGGCAGGGTAAGCCTGGTGGCCAAGGGCGGCAGGACGCAGAAAAACGCCAAACGGGCGTTATTGCAGCCGGGGCGGAAGATCAGCATTGCCTGGAGCCTGCGGCGGGAGTTGGGGACGCTGACCGGCGTAGAGCCTTGCCAGGGTGATACGGTGCAGGCGGCAGGCAGTTTATTGACCGTGTTTTATATCAACGAACTGCTGGTCAGGTTACTGCACAGGCACGAGCCTCATACGGAGTTGTTTGACGCCTATGAGATGACCCTGGAGAAACTGGCCGACAGGGGGACCGAGCAGTTTGCCCTCAGGGTATTTGAAAAACGGCTGCTGGAAGCGCTGGGCTACGGACTGGCGCTGGACACGGACACCGAAGGGAGTGCGATCAGGCCGGAACAGGATTATAATTACCTGCTCGAACAAGGTCCTGCACCCGGCGGCGTTCCCGGCACAGGCGACCTGAAAATCTCCGGTCGCACACTGCTGGGCCTGGCGCAGGAAGAGCCTGGTGATGACCTCATGCTGGGGGAGGCGAAACAACTGATGCGCAAGGCGCTGGGCCGGCTGTTGGGGGACAAACCCTTGCGCAGCCGGGAGTTATATCGATTCAGTCTGGACAAGCAAAAGTAATACAACCCATGAAACCGATAAAGTTGGGAGTAAACATCGACCACGTGGCGACGCTGCGCCAGGCCCGGCTGACCCGTTACCCGGAGCCGGTGCACGCGGCGCTGGTGGCCGAACAGGCCGGCGCTGACTCCATCACGGTGCACCTGCGCGAGGACCGCCGCCATATCCAGGAACGGGATGTGGACATGCTCAAGGAGGTGTTGACCATCCCCATCAACCTGGAACTGGCGGTGACGGACGAGATGCTGGCGCTGGCAGAAAAACTGCGGCCGGAATATTGCTGTTTCGTGCCGGAACGGCGTGAGGAACTGACCACTGAGGGCGGTCTGGAGGTCGTGGGCCAGTCGCAGAGAATACAAGCGGCCTGCGCCAGGCTGCGGGAAAACGGCTCCAGGGTGTCGTTATTCATTACTGCGGATCTCGCACAGATAGACGCGGCCACAGACGCCGGCGCGGACATGATCGAAATCCATACGGGCCATTACGCGGAGTGCGCTGATGCCGCAAGCACCGCCGTGGAACTCAACAAAATTGTGCGCGCCGTCGAGCATGCGGCCACAACCCCGCTGCAAATCAACGCCGGGCACGGCTTGCACTACCATAACGTCAAGCCGATAGCCGCGCTGGAACAGGTTGCCGAACTCAATATCGGCCACGCCATCATCGCCAGGGCCGTATTTTCAGGCCTGTACCAGGCGGTGCAGGATATGCAGCGCCTGATGGATGAAGCAAGGCGCGCTACAACAGGTTAGGCAAGACGTTTCAGTACGGTTTCAAGCTCTGCCGGCAGCGGCGCGCTGAAACTGTATGCGCCGGTTTTGTGCAACGCCGGCAGGGAGAGTTTACCGGCGTGCAGAAACATGCGTCTCAGACCGAGGCGGCGCATTTCCCTGTTGAAGGCCCGGTCGCCGTATTTATCGTCTCCGGCCAGCGAGTGACCGATGGAATTGGCATGTACCCTGATTTGGTGGGTGCGGCCGGTACCGATGCTGACCCTGGCATGGGTGGCATCCCGGAACAAGGTAAGGGCGGTAAACTCAGACAGGGCGGTTTTACCCTCATCATCAAGCCTGACCTTGCCTGTCCCGCTACGGTTCCCGTAGCGCCGTAACGGACTGTCCACCTTGATCAGCTTTTGGCGCATGCGCCCCTGCAACAAGGCGTCATATTCTTTCCGGACCTCGCCGGCTTTCAGCGCCTGGTTGAGCCGACGCAGTATTTGCATGTCCCTGGCAATCATCAGGCAGCCGGAGGTTTCCTTGTCCAGACGATGAACCAGATTCAGTTCGCCCTCTCCGTGGAACAGCTCGCGCAATAGTTCTATTACCCCGAAATTACTGTCGGTGCCCGCGTGTACGGGCAGGCCGGAAGGTTTGTTGATGACGATAAGCTGAGCGTCCTCGTGGATGATGCGGTGCCTCATCATTGCAACCAGGCGCGCCGGTTTGATGTCAAGTGCGTCGGGTTTGCGTTTCATCACGGGCGGCAGGCGCACCTGGTCGCCCGCTTCCAGACGGTAATCAGGCTTGATGCGGGAGCCGTTGACCCTGACCTCGCCGCGGCGCAGCATTTGATAGATGCGACTCCTTGGTATTCTGCCGAAACAGGTGACCAGGAAGTTATCGATGCGCCGGCCGGCCTGACCGACATCGACAATGACGATTGCGGGCTTGCTCTTGCTGTGATTGGCCTGTGGCATGGCAAACGTGCCGTTAATGGATATGGGGATAATGATAATTGCCGTTACGCGCCTGGTGTGTTACAGTACGCTTGCTTGAGCTGATAATCAGATGCTATCAAGGATAAGCCATATCGGGGCGCCTGTCTGCAACGGGTACAGAACTTGAGACAGAAACACTGGTCCGCAAAGGCCAGTATATCATCTTCCCGCCCTGACACTGAGGTAATGAAGGAACGGTAAAGGAAATCCTGAACAAATCAGGGCTTCCTGGAAATTTTGCTGATAAACGTATTACCAGGTTTTAGCCTGTATAAGGTTACGACCAAGTAAAAAATTGCACGTTCGATGGCCCGTAACAGCGTTCAGCCCAACTCTCGAGGGGCGTTAAAGAAGCTGATCCGGGGTCGAATTCGGTGCTGCCGAACAGCAGCACGGCAACAGATTAACATGGCTCCCGGCCGCCGGCCGGTCTGAACGCTTGCCTGGTGTCAAACCGGGGCAGGGCGGGGCCATTGCGTAAAGGACATTTACAATGAAGAGAATGTTGATTAACGCGACTCAACCGGAAGAGTTGCGGGTGGCGCTAGTGGACGGCCAACGCCTGTATGATCTTGATATTGAAGCTACAGGACGAGAACAAAAGAAGTCAAATATCTACAAATGCCGTATCGTCAGGATTGAGCCCAGCCTGGAGGCTGCGTTTGTCGATTTCGGTGCAGAGAGGCACGGGTTTTTACCCTTCAAGGAGATCGCTCGTACCCTGCTTAAACCCAAAAGTAACGGTGACGGCCGCGGCCGCATCAACGTCAAGGATGCCCTGGAGGTAGGACAAGAATATATTGTCCAGGTTGAAAAGGAGGAGCGCGGCAACAAGGGCGCGGCGCTGACCACGTTTATCAGCCTGGCCGGGCGTTACCTGGTGCTGATGCCCAACAACCCCAGGGCAGGGGGGGTATCCAGGCAGATTGAAGGCAATGACCGCAGTGATGCGCGCGAGGCGATGAGTACCCTGGAAATACCACAGGGCATGGGCCTGATACTGCGTACTGCCGGTGTGGGCAAAAGCGCCGAGGAACTGCAATGGGACCTGGACTACCTGAAAACGCTTTGGGATTCCATCAAGTCGACCTCCAAGGATAAAGCTGCCCCGTTTCTCATCTACCAGGAAAGTGAGGTTATCATCAGGGCTATCCGCGATTACCTCCGGAACGATATTGCCGAAATCTGGATTGACGATAATGATGTTTTTCACCGGGCGCGGGACTTCATGGAACAGGTTATGCCCCATAACCTGCCCAAGCTGAAACTTTATTCAGGCAGCGATCCGTTATTCAGCCGTTACCAGATTGAGGGACAGATTGAAACCGCCTTCTCCCGGGAGGTTCAACTCCCGTCCGGCGGCGTGCTGATCATCGATCATACCGAAGCGCTGACTTCCATAGACATCAACTCCGCGCGTGCAACCCGCGGTGAAGATATTGAGGAAACCGCATTCAATACCAACCTCGAGGCGGCTGACGAAGTGGCCAGGCAACTACGTCTGCGCGACATGGGCGGCCTGTTTGTCATAGATTTTATTGATATGGCGAGCGGCAGGAACCAGCGTGACGTTGAAAACCGGCTGCGCGATGGGTTGAAGGTCGATCGCGCCCGGGTACAAACAGGGCGCATCTCCCGTTTCGGACTGCTGGAAATGTCGCGCCAACGGCTGCGGCCATCGCTGGGAGAATCCAGTCACATTCCCTGTCCGCGCTGTGACGGGCAAGGCACCATCCGCGACATCAAATCGCTGTCACTGGCCGTGCTGCGGATCATTCAGGAAGAGGCCATGAAGGAACTGACAGCCAAAGTGGTGGCGCAATTGCCGGTGGATGCCGCCACCTTTTTGCTGAATGAAAAACGCCAGGATGTGCGGGATATAGAAGAGCGGCTTGACGTTGAGATCATCATCAGTCCCAACCCCGGTATGGAAGCGCCGCAGTACCAGGTGCAGCGCCTCAACCTCACCGAGTCCACGTCGGACGCCTCCCGCAAGGAAAGTTATAAGTTTGCCGAGACGAAACCGGATAAACAGACTGATCTGATGGCCGGAGAGAAACGCAAGGCGCCGGAAAAACCCGCGTTGACCCAGGTTATGCCGGCCCAGCCTGTGCCCCGGGCCAAGTCGGATAAAGAGCAGGGACTGGTCAGCAAGTTGGTCAGCAAGTTATTCGGCACAGCCGAACAACCGAAAAAACAGGAAGTCACAGCCAAGCCTGAGACTGAGAAATCGCGCACGTCACAACAGGGCAACAGGGGCAGGGGCAGGTATTCGGGCAACAATTCAGGACGGCAACAGCAACGCAGGGGTTCCTCTCGCAGGGGCGATGGCTCATCCTCCGGCAACCAGCGCAGGCAGGGAAACCGGGAGCAGGGTAGCGGCGAGAAAAGGCAGTCCCGTTCAAGCTCAAGAGGGCGCGGCGGTCGTGACCGGAAACAGTCGGGCAAGAATACAGAAGCCCAGCCCGGCAAGACTGCAGAAGTCCAGGCGGACAAGAACACAGAAGCCAATGTGAAACCGGTGGAAAAAAAGGAGACTGCACCCACGGCCGCACCTGCTACTCCTGAAGAAACTTAAGCATTTACCCACCGACATGAGTGACCCCTGGCAGGATGACAGCGCGCGTGCAACAACGGACGCACGCTTCGAGCAGGACCTGGTGAACCGGCTTGCCCGGGAATTCCTGGCCGAACAACGCCGGGCCCGGCGTTGGAACATCGCATTCAAGCTGTTTGGCGCCGTGGTCATTACTATTTTGCTGGTCGCTTTTCTGGGTGACGGCGCGGATATTGCCCCGGGGAGTCTGGACGGTGACAAACACGCGGCGCTGATAGACATACAAGGCGTGATTGCCAACACCGAACCGGCCGGCGCGGACTATGTCACAGCCAGCTTGCGCGCTGCCTACGAGGACAGCAATACCGCCGGTATTATTCTACGCATCAATAGTCCCGGCGGCAGTCCCGTGCAGGCCGGCTACGTCAACGATGAGATAAGCCGCCTGAAAGACGAACACCCGGATATCCCCGTGTATGCGGTGATCGGCGACCTGTGCGCATCCGGCGGCTATTACATCGCGGTGGCGGCGGATGAAATCTATGCCGACAAGGCCAGCCTGGTCGGTTCCATCGGAGTGGTTATGGCAGGTTTCGGTTTCGTGGATACGCTGAACAAACTGGGTATGGAACGGCGCGTCTACCATGCCGGCGCCAACAAGGCGTTCCTGGACCCGTTCATGCCGGCGCGTGATGAAGAAATTGATCACCTGGATACGCTGCTGGACGGCGTTTACCGGCAATTTGTGGATATCGTAAAGAAAGGCCGGGGCGAGCGCCTGGCTGATGATGCCAGAATCTTCTCCGGGTTATTATGGACCGGTGAACAATCGCTGGGGCTGGGCCTGGTCGACGGACTGGGCAACGCCGATTACGTAGCCCGTGAAGTCATCGGCGCTGAAGATATTGTGGATTTTACCTACCGGGATACCCTGCTGGAACAATTCTCAAAGGAACTGGGCGCGCTGTTCAGGAGCAACCTGAAGCTGTTTTAACCGTGTCATCAAGGTATCTCATGCCCCTCGTTGCGCAGCATGTCCTGCAGGGTTATCAACGGCAATCCCAGCAGTGCGGTGTCGTCAGCGCTGCTGATGCTGTGCACCAGGGTGATGCCGCCGGCTTCCGACCTGAAACTGCCTGAGCAACCATAGGGTTTGTCCCGTTCCAGGTAACGCCGGATCCCGGCGGGGGTCAATTGCCTGAAATGCACTTGCACCGTCACGGTGTCAAGTTGCCGGCGTCCGCTGGCGCCGTTGATGAGGCAGACGCTGGTCAGGAACTCAACCCGCCGGCCGGACATGAATTCAAGCTGGCGCACCGCATCTGCGTAATCTTCGGGCTTGGTGATGATACGCTCATCCAGCGCGGCCACCTCGTCCGAACCAATGACCAGCGCATCCGGGTAGAGACGCCCCACGGTCAGGGCTTTTGCCAGCGCCAACCGTTCTACCAGGGCCGTTGGCGTTTCATTTTCCCCGGCGGTTTCGTCTATTTCGGGCGGGTGACACCGGAAAGGTATCTGCAACCGCTGCAATAGTGTCCTGCGCTGGGGCGATGACGATGCCAGGACCAGTTGTGCCGATTTAGCCATTTGTCAATGATCGACTGTAATCCACTGTCAAGTCAATAGTTTGACAGCATGTCCCGCAATCGCTAAAATCCCCTGTCTGATGCCGTCGGACCTGCCTCATACAATTGTGCCCGAGCGTCTTGCGAAAGAAGGCGCGTGTCTGCAAGGGCAAATTGAATTACGCACCATGACCCGGCTTGCCGCGTTGTTGTCAGACAGCCAGGGTGTGGTCGATGTGGAACTGGCATTCAGCCGGTTTGAGAACGGCTGCACGCGCATCGCCGGCAACTACGCGACAGACCTGAAGCTGGTTTGCCAGCGCTGCCTGGAACCGGTTACCGTGAGACTGGCTGCTGCAATCAACGTGGGCATTACTTTCCCGGAGGCGACACAGCGGCTACCGGACTCTGTAGAACCACTGGCGCTCGCGCAGGAAACCATGTCGTTAACGGATTTTGTTGAAGATGAAATTTTATTGGGTATGCCGATTGCGCCCAGGCATGAGCCTGAAAGTTGCGCTGCCGGCAGGCAACTATCGGAGCGCAAGCAGGTTGCGCCGAACCCGTTTCACGTATTGAAAACTTTGAAGCTGGAGAACTCCTGACCAGGCGTTCCCCGGCATAGACAGGAGACTGCAAGCATGGCCGTACAGCAACGAAAGAAATCCACCGCACGACGCGACGCACGGCGCTCCCATGATGCGCTGACAGCGCCCAGTCTGTCGATTGAACCGACTACCGGCGAAGTCCACAGGCGCCATCATGTCAGCCCTGATGGCTATTACCGGGGCAAGAGAGTGGTGCATACCGAGGAAGAGGATGAATAGCCACTGTCGCCCGGATTGTTTCTGACCTAGAATGGACTTTCGTCTTGCGCTTGATGCCATGGGAGGAGACCGTGGCCCGGGAGAAATTGTCTCCGCGGCGATACATACACTGAAAAAGCGCGCTAACCTTGAACTGCTTCTGGTTGGACGGGAGGAGCAGATCAAACCGGACCTGGCCCAGCTCAGCCAGGACCTGCTGCGCCGGATTCAGGTAATACCTGCGCCGGAAGTCATCGCCATGGACGAAGCGCCTTCCGCAGCCTTGCGTAAGAGGAAAGACTCGTCCATGCGGGTCGCCATTGAGCAGGTCAAGACAGGACAGGCACAGGCCTGTGTCAGCGCCGGCAACACCGGCGCGTTGATGGCGTTGTCCCGTTACGTTTTGAAGATGCTGCCGGGAATAGACAGGCCCGCCATCTGTACGATAATCCCCGGCATTCACGGTCATACCCATATCCTTGACCTGGGGGCAAACATTGATTCCAGCGCCAAACAATTGCTGCAGTTTGCGGTGATGGGAGTGGAACTGACCAGCGCCGTTGAAAATATTGCCTCCCCGAAGGTGGGCCTGCTGAACGTGGGCACCGAGGAGAACAAAGGCAATGACCGGGTAAAAAAGGCGGCCTCGCTACTGTCCGGAAGTCATATCAATTACATCGGGTTTGTGGAAGGCAATGATATTTACTCGGGCGATGCGGACGTGATCGTGTGTGACGGCTTTGTCGGCAATATTGCACTCAAGGCCAGTGAGGGTGTCGCCCAGTTCTTCCTGCACCACGTGCACGACGGTTTCAGAACCAACCTGTACACCAGGCTGGCCGCGCTGGTTGCCGCGCCGGTGATCAAGTCTATCCGCATGAAGACCGATCCGCGACGCTATAACGGCGCCAGCTTGCTGGGCCTGCGTGGCATCGTCATTAAAAGTCACGGCAGCGCCGATCGGGTATCTTTCGCTCATGCCATTGAAGAGGCCATTCTGGAAGTGCAAAAGAATATACCCGCACGTATCACCTCCAGGCTGGAAGCATTATTAACCGGGTAATGGCGCCCATGTATTACTCCCGCATCATCGGCAACGGCAGTTATCTTCCGGAACGGATCATGTCCAATGCGGAACTGGAGGCGTTGGTAGATACCTCGGATGAGTGGATCCGCGCGCGTACCGGCATCAGGCAACGCCATATTGCCCGTAAGGATGAAACCACGTCGGAGATGTGTTACCACGCCACGCGCCGGGCCCTGGAACGCGCCGGCATGGACGCTGACGGTATCGACCTGATCATCGTGGCCACCTCCACTCCGGATTTGATCTATCCCAGCACCGCCTGCCTGTTGCAGAATGAGCTGGGGCTGCGCAACGGTGCACCCGCGTTTGACGTGCAGGCCGTATGTTCAGGTTTTGTTTACGCGCTGAGCATTGCCGACCAGTATATTCGCTCCGGGGCCATGCGGCGCGCCCTGGTGGTCGGCGCCGACATGAATTCGAGAATACTGGACTGGAATGACCGCACGACCTGCGTGTTGTTTGGTGACGGCGCCGGCGCCGTTATCCTGGAGCGTAGTGACAGTCCCGGCATCTACAAGACCTTGTTGCACGCGGACGGCAGTTACCGCGACTGTCTGCAGGTGCCCTCGGGCGTGTCCAGACCCACGGATGATCCGTTTATCCGTATGCGCGGCAACGAAGTGTTCAAATTTGCCGTGCAGGCAATGGATGAGATTGTGCAGGAAACCCTGGTTGACACCGGTCTGACGAAGCAGGATATCGACTGGCTGGTGCCGCACCAGGCAAACCAGAGAATTATCACCGCCACCGTAAAAAAGCTGGACCTGAGTATGGACCAGGTCATCCTGACGGTAGGCGATCACGGCAATACCTCCGCCGCGTCCATCCCCCTGGCCCTGGATACCGGCATCCTGGACGGGCGTATCAAGCACGGAGACATCATCCTGATGGAAGCGGTCGGCGGCGGTTTTACCTGGGGTTCCGCGCTGCTGCGCTATTAACCCGCATACCGTTCAACCACAATCATGACCGGCAAACTGGCATTCATCTTTCCCGGGCAGGGCTCCCAGAGCGTAGGGATGCTCGCCGACCTGACGCACCACTTTCCCGTTGCAGGAGAGACGTTTGCGCAGGCATCGGAACAGCTTGGCTACGACCTGCTGTCCCTGTGTCTGAACGGCCCCGAGGAAACGCTGAACCGCACGGTATATACCCAACCGGCCCTGTTGGCGGCGGGTGTTGCCACCTGGCGGGTCTGGCAGACGCGCGGGGGCGCCACCCCGGCGTATATGGCCGGCCACAGCCTGGGGGAGTATACGGCCCTGGTCTGCGCCGGTGTGCTGGAGTTTGTCGATGCAGTGGGCCTGGTGGCAGAACGCGGCCGCTTCATGCAGGAGGCTGTGCCGCAGGGTACGGGTTCCATGGCTGCGATCTCCGGCCTGGACGATGCGGCGGTTGTCAATGTCTGTGCCGAAGCCGCCCAGGGAGAAGTCGTGGCTGCGGCGAATTTCAATTTCCCGGGACAGGTGGTCATTGCCGGTGCAGCCCAGGCGGTCATACGCGCCTGCGAACTGGCAAAAACGGCGGGAGCCAGGCGCGTTACGCCGCTCCCGGTGAGTGTGCCGTCCCATTGCAGCCTGATGGAACCGGCCGCGCAGCGGTTGGGGGAGCTTGTCAATGATATCAGCTTCGCCCCCGCTGCCGTTCCGGTTGTGCAAAACGTTGACGCCCTGGCCCACACCGACCCCGGAGAGATAAAGCAGGCGCTGGTGTTGCAGTTGCACCAGTCTGTGCTATGGTCGAAATGTGTGGCTGCTATGCGGCAACACGGTGTCACCGGCATGATTGAATGCGGCCCCGGCAAGGTGCTCGGCGGCCTGGTTCGACGTATTGACAAGAGCATTAACTGTACCGGTATTTCCGATTTGACAGGTCTGGAGAACGCTTTGTCCGCAGATGAATTTCCGCAGATGAATTAATATTATGAGCTTTCAACTTGACAACCAGGTGGCCCTGGTAACCGGGGCGAGCAGGGGGATAGGCAAGGCCATTGCCGAACGGCTGGGCCGCGCCGGCGCCTTTGTGGCGGGTACGTCCACCCACGCGGACGGTGCTGCCGGCATAGCAGAGCAGTTCCAGGCAAACGGTATCGCAGGCCGGGGCTTTGTGCTGGATATTGGCGCGGATGCTTCGGTGGCCGCGCTGGGTGACACGTTGAAGGATGCCGGCCTGACGCCGTCAATACTGGTAAATAACGCAGGAATTACCAGAGATAACTTGATGTTACGAATGAAACAGCAGGAATGGGATGAAGTTATTAACACCAATCTCAGTGCGGTGTACCGGCTCAGCAAGTTGTGTCTGCGCAGTATGATCAAGGCACGTTACGGCCGTATCATCAATATCACCTCCGTGGTGGCCCTGTCCGGGAATCCGGGACAAACCAACTATGTCGCAGCCAAAGCCGGCATCATCGGCTTCACCAAGGCGTTGGCAAAGGAAACCGGTAGCCGCGGCATTACGGTCAACTGCATCGCGCCGGGCTTTATCGACACCGACATGACCGCCAGTTTGAGCGAGGCCCAGCGGGACAGATTACTCGAACAAATCCCCCTGGGACGCCTCGGCCTGGCCGCAGACGTCGCCGCTGCAGTTGAATTCATTGCCTCACAGTCCGCCGGCTACATTACCGGCGAGGTGCTTAACGTCAACGGCGGCATGTATATGAATTAGGAATTAAGAATTGGGAATTTATGGATTACAGCAGTAACAGGTTTTGCCCACAAAGACATGTAACACCTTCAATTCCCAACTCTTAATTCCTAATTCTTAATTCCCGAGAAGTATGGATTTTGGCGTGCGGTTCCTGTATCGTGGGAAACCCTGACAAGGGCAGGGGGTTAATAGCAACAGATGTTAAATAAATACAACTTGAAAGCAGGGATTATTTGGATTATCGTACACCGGCTTTTGGTCTTGGTACCCTAGAAGGAGGTCATATCACATGAGCAACGTTGAAGATCGGGTGATGAAAATCATTGTTGAGCAGTTGGGGGTCAAAGAGGAAGAAGTGACGAGTGAGGCATCGTTTGTTGATGACCTGGGAGCAGATTCACTTGATACAGTCGAACTGGTAATGGCTTTGGAAGAGGAATTTAAAATTGAAATACCGGATGAAGATGCGGAGAAGATAACAACCGTACAACAAGCAATCGACTATATCGATCAACACCTTGAATAACGCCGTATAAATCCTCTACAAGGCCGCTTTACCGGTTAACCCGAAGCGGCCTTTTTTCATATCATCCAACCAGCCTGCCAGACCGTGAATAAACGAAGGGTTGCCATCACCGGCCTCGGCCTGGTTACCCCGGTGGGGAATACCGTTGCAGAAGCCTGGGATGCCATATTGGCCGGCACGAGCGGAATATCCCCGATTACGCACTTTGCTGCCGACAACTATCCGGTCAGGATTGCCGGCCTTATCAAGGACCTGGACGTGGACGCCTGTATTCCCAGGAAAGAGCAGAAAAAAATGGGCGTGTTCATACACTATGGGATGGTGGCGGGTATTCAGGCAGTCGCGGATGCCGGTATCGATACGGACACGCTGGACAAGCATCGGGTCGGGGTTGCCGTAGGCTCCGGGATAGGGGGTATCGCAGGTATAGAGAAAGGCGCTGAGACGATCATGAACAGCGGCCCCAGGCGTATCTCTCCCTTTTTTGTCCCTGCCAACATCATCAACATGATCTCCGGCAACCTGTCCATCCGCTACGGCTTCAAAGGGCCTAATTTCTGCATCGTAACCGCCTGCGCGACGGGTACTCATAACATCAGTGAAGCAGCCCGTATCATTGCCTGTGGCAACGCGGACGTGATGGTGGCGGGCGGGGCCGAGTTTGCCTCCTCTCCCACCTCCATGGCCGGCTTTGCCAATGCCAAAGCGCTGTCCACCCGCAATGATGAGCCGCAGCAGGCCAGCCGCCCCTGGGACCGGGACCGGGACGGCTTCGTCCTGAGTGACGGCGCCGGCGTGGTCGTCCTGGAAGAGTTGGAGCATGCCAAAGCCAGGGGCGCACACATCTACGCGGAACTGGCAGGTTCTGCCATGAATGGCGATGCCTATCACATGACCGCCCCCGCAGAGGACGGGGAGGGCGCAATACGCTGTATGCAGATGGCGCTGTCCGATGCGGGCATTGACACGACAGATATCGACTACATCAATGCCCACGGCACCTCGACACCGGCAGGCGACGTGGTTGAAAGCAATGCCATCAAACAGGTGTTCGGCGCCCATGCACAGCGCCTGGCCGTCAGTTCCACCAAATCCATGACCGGGCACATGCTGGGCGCGGCGGGGAGCGTGGAGACGATATTCTGTGTCCTGGCGCTGCGCGACCAGGTGGCGCCGCCCACCATCAACCTGGATCATCCCGACCCGGCCTGTGACCTGGATTACATCCCCCACCGGGCGCGGGACATGACAATGAACCACGTGATATGCAATTCCTTCGGTTTCGGCGGCACCAACTGCTGTATCATTCTCAAACGGGTCTGACCCGCATAGCTTACCCGTTGGCGCAATGACCGCGGCGCTGGTTAATGGCAGGCCCGACAGTGTCATATCCGTCCACGATCGCGGCCTGCAGTTCGGTGACGGCGTATTTGAAACCATTGCCGTGCAGTCAGGCAGACCCTTGTATCTTGAACCGCACCTGGAGCGACTGGAACTGGGTTGCAAACGCCTGTCCATCGCCGCGCCGGAACGTGATCTCCTGACACAGGAAGCAAACCGGCTGTGCGCCCCTGTTAGCGCGGGCGTGCTGAAACTCATCGTTACCCGGGGCACAGGCGGGCGCGGCTACCAGGCGCCTGATGATATCTCCGCCAACAGGATCCTGACAATGCACCAGCGTCCGGTTTATCCGGGATCGTTTTATCACGCAGGTATCCCGTCATGCGTCTGCCGGCGCCGTCTCGCCAACAACCCCGACCTGGCCGGCATCAAACACCTGAACCGGCTGGAGCAGGTGCTGCTGCGCCGGGAAGTTGCGGCTACGCCATGCCCGGAAGGGGTGGTGCTGGACCGGCAGGGCAATGTGATAGAGGGCAGCATGAGCAACCTGTTCATGGTGAAGAACGGCCGGATACTCACTCCCGACCTGTCCCGCGCGGGGGTCGCCGGGGTCGTAAGAGCGGCTGTTATCCGGCACTGTGAGGCCGCAGCTATTGCAACCGGCACCAGGAATATTAAACTGGAAGAATTGTACGAGGCTGATGAAGTATTCTATTGCAACAGCGTGATAGGTATCTGGCCGGTGAAAAGCATGGGCGACAAGGTCTTTGACAGCATTGATACAGCCCTGGATATCATGAGGAAATTGACGGACAACAACATTATTGCCGCTGTCTGACACAGCAACGATGAAGAAATTGTTATTCATCCCCGTTGTCATTGCCATCCTGGGCGGATGGTGGCTGTACCGGGATATGCAGGCCCGGTTGCATGCGCCCCTGCGGATCGACAGCCCCGAACAATTCACCATAAAGGCCGGCACACCCCTGCTTGCCGTGGCCGAACAGGTGGCCGCGCGTGGCTGGTTTGACCACCCGCGCTACCTGCAGCTTGAAGGCCGCTTGCGCGGTGTGGAAACCGCGATTAAAGCCGGGGAATACCTGCTTGAACCCGGCGCCACTGCCTCCTCGCTGCTTGACATGATAGTCGCCGGTGCGGTGGTGCAGCACTCGTTGACGGTACCGGAGGGCTGGACGTTCCGGCAGATCATTACCGCATTGCACGAGAACCCGCACATCAAGCGGGAGTTGGTATCCACAGAACCGGCACGCGTTATGATAGAGATAGGTTATCCCGGCTATGCCGCCGAAGGGCGTTTTTTTCCTGACACCTATTATTTTCCTGCCGGCGCCAGTGATATTGATTTTCTGCGCCGCGCGCTGAAACGCACGGAAGCGGTATTAAACGAAGAATGGGCGCTGCGTAATGTTGGGTTGCCATACCGATCACCGTACCAGGCCTTGATCATGGCATCCCTGATAGAAAAGGAAACCGCAGTCCCCGATGAACGGGCAATGATTGCCGGTGTGTTTGTGCGCAGGCTGGAAAAAAACATGAAGCTGCAAACAGACCCGACCGTGATTTATGCCCTGGGGGAGCAGTTTGACGGCGACCTGCGGCGCCGGGACATGAGCATAGATTCGCCGTTCAATACCTATCGCTACAAGGGACTGCCGCCCACGCCGATTGCCGCCGCGGGCAAGGCCGCCATACGCGCGGCGCTGCAACCCGAACCGGGCGATGCGTTGTATTTCGTGGCAACAGGGGATGGCGGCAGCCACCGTTTTTCCCGCACCCTGGCCGAGCACAACAGGGCCGTGGCAAAATACCAGCTTGACTGAATCATATGAACGGTTTTTTTATCACGTTTGAAGGCATAGAAGGCGTTGGCAAGACGACCCAGTTGCAGAAAGCCTTCGACCTGCTGGAAGCAAAACACCCGGGCCGGGTGGTCGCAACCAGGGAACCGGGCGGCACCCGTTCGGGCGAGGCCATACGCGCGCTGATGTTGCAGGCGGATGCGGACAGCATCGACGGCATAACGGAAATGCTGCTGGTGTTTGCCGCCCGCCGCCAGCACCTGCGCGAGGTGATAGAGCCGGCCCTGCAAGCCGGGAAAATCGTCTTATGCGACCGGTTTACCGACGCCACGTTTGCCTACCAGGGGGGCGGGCGCGGCGTGGACGAGCGGCAGA
This sequence comes from Gammaproteobacteria bacterium, assembly GCA_965116585.1. GTDB lineage: Bacteria > Pseudomonadota > Gammaproteobacteria > Eutrophobiales > Eutrophobiaceae > JAAXHV01. The sequence goes on from OZ220714.1 coordinate 47,059, forward strand.
TTGGGCTGTTGCAGGAACTGGTGCAAGACGCGCTCAGGCCGCAGTTGACCCTGTTGCTGGACGCGCCGGTTGCAACAGGCCTGGCGCGCTTGCAGGCGCGCCGCGGCCTTGACCGGATGGAGACGGAAACAGCGAATTTCTTCCGGCAGGTGCGGCGCAAGTACCTGGAGCTTGCTGCGCACGACCCTGCCAGGATCCACGTCATCGACGCAACCCGGGATGTTGACGAAGTGGCGATAAACATACGAGCCATCCTGGAGGCAAAAAACCTGTGTTAGCCCGCCGGAGTTTTGCAAGCCGATGACCTACCCCTGGCACCTGAAACAATGGGAACAACTCCGGCTTGCCGCCGAGCAGGACCGGCTGGCCCACGCCTTGTTGCTGAGTGGCGCTGAAGGGTCGGGCATCAAACAGTTTGCCCTGGAATTCTCGCGTTATTTGCTGTGCCGGGCGCCCGGGCACGTGGGCGCGGCCTGTGAACAATGCCGTTCCTGTCTGCTGCACAAGGCCGGCAACCATCCTGACGTCAGGCTAATCGACCCGGACGCCGCCGGCACGCAAATCAAGGTGGAAGCGGTGCGCGACCTGATTACTTACCTGCAACTCAGCAGCCAGTACGGCAGGCGCAAAATTGTCATCATAGAGCCGGCTGAAGGCATGAACCGGCACTCGGCCAACAGCCTGCTGAAAACCCTGGAGGAACCGGCCGCGTCCGCCCTGCTGATGCTGATCGCCTATCAACCGGCCAGGCTGCCTGTCACCCTACGCAGCCGCTGCCAGAACATCAGTTTCAATCGAATAGACCGGCACGCGGCCAGCGCATGGCTGAACGAGCGTATTGATGAACCGGCGCGGACCGCGGAGTTACTGGAACTGAGCGGCGGGGCGCCACTCACGGCGCTGAACCTGGCCGAAACGGATACCTTGCAACAATGGGAAGAACTGCTGACGGATTTGCAGGACGCCTGCGACCCTCACACCTACCCCGTGAAAATTGCCGAAAAATGGCTGAAACATGAGGTCGTGGAAGTATTGCACAGGTTGTTGCTCATGTTCAACAAAATGGCCGTCCTGCGCGCCGCCGGCGCCACACAAAGCGGCGCACAATCCGCGCTTGACGACAAACTGCGCAGCATGGCAGCCGGATTGCAACTCCCGGCGCTACTGGATTGCCACGCGCTGACCCTGCAGAACTACCGCCTGCTCACCGGCGGCAGCAACCTGAACAAACAAAGCCTGCTGGAACAGATCATCGTATACTGGCAGTCTATCCACAGATGAGTTTATCCGCAGATTAACGCAGATGAATTTTTGTGCAGCATAGCCGGGAGGTTGATTTTGCATTTGGTTGATTCTCATTGTCATATTCCCATGATCGAGATGGAGGGCGGAGCGGATGCCGTCATTAGTGCGGCGCGGGAGGCTGGAGTGGGACACATGCTATGTGTTTCCATCGATCTGGAATCCTTTCCCGACGTCCGGCAACTGGCGCATTCGTATGACTGTGTGTCCGCATCGGTGGGAGTGCATCCCAACACCCCTCTGGAACTCGAACTGTCCGAGGAAATCCTGCCGTCGCTTGCGGATGATCCCGCGGTCATCGCCATTGGCGAAACCGGGCTGGATTATTATCGCAGCGAGGGCGATCTGGATTGGCAACGACAGCGGTTCCGTACCCATATCCGGGCCGCGCGACAGGTTGGCAAACCCCTGATTATCCACAGCCGCGAGGCCAGGGGTGACGTCATAAAGATTCTCGCGGAAGAGGGCGCTGACCGTGTTGGCGGTGTCATGCACTGTTTCGTGGATGACCTGGAAACGGCACAACAGGCCATGGACCTGAACTTTTACATCTCCTTTTCCGGTATAGTCACCTTCCGCAATGCCAGGGAGTTACAGGAGGTGGCGCGCCGGGTGCCCCTGGACCGAATCATGGTTGAGACCGACTCACCCTACCTGGCGCCTGTCCCCTACCGCGGCAAACAGAACCAACCGGCCTACGTGCGCCACGTCGCCGAAAAGATTGCCGAACTACAGGAGCTTGAAGTGGCTGAAGTGATCGCTACTACAACGCGTAATTTTGAAAATCTCTTCCCCCATCTTTTTTAATCTGCGTTCATCTGCGTCATCTGCGGATAAATCAGAGCGATGATTGCAAAATATCCAGCGCAGTATCAATCTTTTCCATACTGACGTAGTAATGAGGCGAAAAGCGCAGGGCGCCGCCGCGCAGGGCGCACAGTACATTGTGTTCCAGCAGTTGTTTATGCAGTTGCCGCTGCTCCCTGCCAACAACCCGGAAGGCGACGATCCCTGCTCTTCGGCGAGGCAGCGCAGGCGTGATAACGTTCATTCGATCATCTTGCGCCAGCCTTTCCCGCAGGTATGACACCCTCGCCTCGAGTTCCGTCTCGATATACGCCATCCCCAGCTCTTCAATCAGGCTCAGGCTGGCAACCAGGGCATGGATCCCCAGCAGGTTGTTCGAGCCGGGTTCAAAGCGTTGGGCGCTGCCTGCCGGGGCCCAGGTTTTACTGTCAAAGTCATCCGGGTTTGCCGTCATGTGCCAGCCGTACTGGTACAGTTCCAGTGTGTCACGCACGGCTTCATTGCAGTAGAACAGGGCAATCCCTTCCGGCCCCAGCATCCATTTGTGCGCGTCGGCCATGACGAAGTCGGCCTGTATGCGCTGCACGTCAATCTCATGGGCGCCGATACTCTGGATCGCATCGACACAGAACAGGATATGGTTACTTTTGCAGAACTCCCCCAGCAATGCCAGATCCAGCCTGATACCGCTGCTGAACTGCACCGAACTGATGGTCAGTACCCGGGTATGGCTGTCACAGGCATCCATCAACGCCTGTTCCGGCGCCTCGCCACGGATAGCTACCTGTTTGAGAGTCACGCCATGTGCCCGCTGTGCCTCCCAGGGAATCCGGTTGGATGGAAATTCCTCGTCGGATGTGACTACGTTATCGCCGCGCCGCCACTTGATGCCTGCCGCGACCACGGACAGGGCTTCGGAGGTGTTTTTCAATATAGCGATATCATCGGTGGAGGGCGCGTTGATGAGTTGCCTGAGCTGTTCGCGCAAGCGCCGTTCCGTTGCGCTGAACAGGTGGTAACGGCTGGCGCCGTAAGTGACGTTTTCCCCGGCGAAAGCAGCCACTGCGTCCCGGGTACGCCGGGGCCAGGGCGCCACTGCCGCATGATTCAGGTAGATCAAGCCCTCAGCCTGGGGAAATTCGTCATGTATTATGTTATCGTTCGACATGTTTGCAATATTAGCCGGAAGAGCGCCAAACGCCATCCGGCAACCTGACATTATTCATAATATCTCACATCGTCCATCTTACCACCGCAGCGGAGCCTGACCCATGCCATTACGTGAGCATTTTCCCATATTTCAGTCGAGAACTTATCTCGATAGTTGTTCTTACGGCGCATTATCCAATGAAGTCAGGCAGGCCTACCTGGATTACCTGGATGACCGGGACCGCTTCGGCTCCCACTGGGAGGTCTGGGTCGGCAAGCTGGAGACACTGCGGGCCATGCTGGGACAACTGCTCAATGCCTCGGCTGATGAGATCACCACGGCTTCCTGCCTGAGCAACTGCCTGAATTCCCTGGCCAGCGCGTTTGATTTTTCCGGCGCTCGCAACAAGGTACTGCTGACGGATTTTGATTTTCCCACCACCGCGCAGATCTGGCGCGCGCAGCAGAAGCGGGGGGCAGTGATTGGATGTGTGCCCTGTCACCCGGGCGAGTTGACCATTCCACCGGAGCGCTTTGCAGAGCACATTGACGAGTCTACACTGCTGGTCTCCGTGCCCCACGTCTGCTACCGCAACGGCGCACGCCTGGATATCCAGCCGATTATCGATGCGGCCCATGCCAAAGGCGCCCTGATATTCCTGGACTGTTACCAGAGCATCGGCACCCTGCCTATCGACGTCAAGGCCCTGGACGTGGACTTTGCCGCCGGCGGTACCTTGAAATACCTGGTCTCAACCACCGGCGCCGCGTTCATGTACGTCAGGGACAGCCTGGTAACCGACCTGGAACCTACCGTCAGCGGCTGGTTCGGCCAGGCAAACATCGGCGCCATGGACATGCACAAGCATGAACCGGCCAATAATGCCCGCCGTTTTGAAACCGGCACCCCGAACGTTGCCAGCCTGTATGCCTCCATCGCCGGCGTGCAACTGGCCAATGAAGTCGGCCCGGCAGCCACACAGCAACACGTCCGCTCCCTGAACCGTGCCATCAAGGAAAAAATCCGGGAAAACGGCTTCCAACTGGCAACACCGCCAGACGACAACGAGCACGGCGCCATGCTCGCCATCAGGTCCACAGACATGTACCGTCTGGTAGCGGCGCTGGAAGAAAAAGGCATCACCACCTCCTGCCGCGACGACAACCTCAGGGTCTCAACGCATTTTTACAATAACCTCGACGACGTGGACGTGTTGTTTGCGGCCTTGAACAGCTTGCGGGAATTGATGGTGACGGGTTAAAACAGAAAATCCGACTCATCTATATCGGCCCGGTCAATACCGAGGAGTTCCACCGTCCCCCCGCCATGGCCCGTGAGATCCAGTGTCACGCGGTCCGTTCCTGCCAGGATAGTGACCGCATTCAGGTCCTCTATATCAAGCTCACGCAGGTCAATTCTGTCTTCCCCATCGCTGAAGTCAAAGATGATGTCATTCCCATGGTCGGGAGCAAACCTGAAGGTATCCGCCCCGGAACCACCGTACAGTTCATCATTACCGCCGCCACCCTCCAGCCGATCATTATCATCGCCGCCGTACAGTTCATCATTACCGCTGCCGCCATACAATTTGTCCCCGCCATAACCACCTTCCAGCCGGTCATCGCCGCCGCCACCCTCCAGCCGGTCAGCGCCGTAGAACCCTCCCGTAATGACATTGTTTCCGTCATCACCGATCAGCACATCCGAACCTTCGCCGCCGATAATATTCTCGAAACCCCGAAGAGAATCCTCTTCTGCATGATACTCGTGAGAAGCTATACCAGTGCGCAGGTTCACTGTCATAGCCCAAGGCATCCATTGGTATGAGACGGTATCCTCACCGTCGCCACCGTCCAGGATGTTTCCGCCACTTCCGTCCTCGATGATGTTATTCCCGGCATCACCAATCAGCGTGTCCGCGTGATATACACTGCCAATAATATGTTCAACCCCCCGGAAGCTATCTCCTTCCGCGGGTCCGCCTGCGCCTGCGCCGGTGTGCAGGTTCACCGTGACTGCCTCGTTCGACCATTCATAGGAGACGGTATCCTCACCGCCACCACCGTCCATGATGTCCGCGCCCTCGTTGCCGATAAAGAGGTCGTTGCCGGCGCCGCCGCGTAGTATGTCGTCTCCCGCGCCACCGTCCAGCCGGTCATCGGCGCTACCGCCGATCAGCGTGTCTGCGTGTGCGCTGCCGAGAATATACTCGAAACCTGTGATGCTATCTCCTGCCGCGTGCCCACCGGAACCTTCACCGGCACCCAGGTTCACCGTGACGCCGGTGTCTGCCCCCGCATAGGAGAGAGTGTCATTACCGTTGCCACCGTCCAGGATATCTGCGCCGGCGCCACCCTCAATGACGTTGTCTTTGTCATCACCGGTCAGCGTGTCTGCGTGTGGGCCGCCGACAACGTGCCTGAACAACCCCAGGATACTGTCACCGGTCGCGTGTCCGCCAAAGACCTCACCAGTAGCCAGGTTCACCGTGACGCTTGCGTCAGATCCGGTATAGGAGATGGTATTCTTACCCCGGCCGCCGTCCAGGATGTCCGCGCCGGCGCCGCCAACCAGCAAGTCATCACCGTCACCACCAATCAGATGGTCATTACCGTCACCACCGACCAGGGTGTCTGCGCCAAAGCCAGAGCCACCATGCAGCCAGTCGTCACCGCCATTGCCTTCAATGACGTTATTATCGTAAGTTCCCCTCACCGAGTCCGCGTATTCGCTGCCGATAACGTGATGAAAACCCGAGAGATTGTCCCCTGTCGCGTGTCCGCCTGATACTACACCATAAAGTCTCAGGTCCACCCGAACGCCTGCGTCTGATCTGGCATACGAGACGGTATCTTCACCGGAACCACCGTACAGGTAGTCCGCTCCGGCGCCCCCATCCAGGATATCTGCGCCGGCGCCTCCAATAATACCGTTGTCTCCGTCATCACCGGTCAGTACGTCCGGGTGGGCGCTGCCGATAACACGCTCAAACCCCCGGATGCTATCCCCGGTTGCGTGCCCACCGGAGACTTCATCAGTGACCAGGTTCACTGTAACACCTGCATTTGACCCGCTGTAGGAGACGGTATCCCTACCGGCGCCGCCCTCCAGGATGTCCGCACCCTCGCCACCTTCCAGCCAGTCATTGCCGGCGCCGCCCTCCAGGATGTCCGCGCCCTCACCGCCTTCCAGCCGGTCACTGCCCGCGTCGCCCTCCAGTGTGTCCACACCACCTCCACCTACGATGTGGTTATCAGCGTCATCGCCAATCAGCATGTCCGCGTAGTCAGTGCCGATAATGCTCTCGAAACCCCGGATACTATCTCCAGTCGCATGCCCGCCGGAGACTTCACTGCTATGCAGGTTCACCGTGACGCCTGCATTCGACCCCATATATGAAACGGCATCCTCACCATCGCCGCCATCCAGAACGTCCGCGCCGGGGCCGCCTTCGATGATATTGTCGGCGCCATCCCCGGTCAGTGTATCCGCGTACGCGCTACCGATTATGCCTTCAATCTCCCGGATAATGTCCCCGGTTGCATGTCCCCCGGAAACTTCACCAGTGAGGATGTTTACCGTAACGGCTGCATCAGACATTGCATAGGAAACGCTATCGATATCACCATTAAAAGAATCGCTGCCGCCGTCCAGGATGTCTGCGCCGGGGCCACCCTCCAGCCGGTCAGCGCCGTCGCCGCCATACAGGGTGTCCGCACCGGTGTCGCCATACAGCCGGTCATTACCTCTACCACCGTCCAGGGCGTCCGCGCCGGCGCCGCCCTGCAAGGTGTCATCTCCCCCGCCACCCTCCAGGGCATCATCACCAGCGGCGCCGTGCAGAGTGTCTGAATCAAAGCCGCCATTAATGATGTTGTCGCTGTCATCCCCGGTCAGCGTGTCTGCACTGTTGCTGCCGTGAATGTTCTCGAAACCCCGAATACTATCTCCTGTTGCGTACCCGCCGGAGACTTCGCCAGTGCCCAGGTCCACCGTGACTCCCGTGTCTGACCTGTCATAGGAGACGGTATCTTCACCGTCGCCGCCGTCTAGGGTGTCCGCGCCCTTACCACCAGCCAACCAGTCATCGCCGCTACCGCCAACCAATGTATCTGCTCCAGCGCCGCCATACAGATGGTCATCCCCGTTGCCGGCCCTCAGCCTGTCATCTCCCCCCTCACCATACAGAACATCATTATCGGCGCCGCCATCCAGGATATCCGCACCGAGGCCGCCATTCATGTAGTCACTGCCGCCGCTGCCATTCATGATGTCTGCACCGGCGTGGCCAAACAGCCAGTCATCACCACCGTCGCCCCACAACGTATCGTCTCCCCCGTTGCCATCCAATCGGTCATCACCATCATCGCCCGTGAGGACGTTATTCCCGTCATCGCCGGCCAGTTCATCCGCGCCCTTACTGCCGATAACGTGTTCAAACCCCTGGATACTACCCCCGGTCATAAACCCCCAGGAGAGTTGACCTGTGAGCAGGTTCACCCTGACACTCTTGGTTGACTCCTCATAGGAGACGGTATCTTCACCGTCACCCCCGTCCAGGACGTCCGCTCCACCCCTGGCCCAGATGGTGTTGTTGCCGTCATCACCAATCAGCGTATCCCTATACTCGCTGCCGATAATATGTTCAAATCCCTGCAGACTATCCCCTTGCGCCTGCCCGCCAAGACCCTCACCGGTACGCAGATTTACCGTGACGCCCGCGTGTGACCCTGCATAGGAGACGGTATCCTCACCAGCGCCACCATCCAGGACGTCCGCGCCATTGCCACCGTCCAGCCAGTCGTCGCCGGCGCCACCTTCCAGGACGTCGGCGCCACTGCGTCCATTCAGCCGGTCGTTGCCGGCGCCACCGCGTAGCCGGTCATCTTCCGCGCCGCCCTCCAGCCGGTCATTACCGGCGCCACCCTCCAGTGTGTCCGCGCCGGCGTTGCCATACAGTTCATCATTGCCGTCACCACCCTCCAGAACGTCCGCGCCGATGCTGCCAACCAACCAGTCGTTGCCGGCGCCACCGCGTAGCCGGTCGTCTCCTGTGCCGCCGTCCAGCAGGTCATCGCCACCGTTACCGTCCAGTGTGTCCGCGCCGGCGTTGCCGCGCAGGGTATTGTCAGTATCGTCACCGGTCATCACGTCTGCGTAGGCGCTACCGATAACGTGCTCGAAACCCCGGATACTGTCTCCGGTTGCATGCCCTCCGGAGACTTCATCAGTGATCAGGTTTACCGTAACGCCTGCGTTTGACTCGGCATAGGAAACGGTATCCTCACCGGCGCCACCGTCCAGGACGTCGGCGCCGGCGCCGCCCAGAATGAAATTTTTGCTGTCATCACCAATCAACGTGTCCGCGTGCGCGCTACCGATAATGTGCTCCAAGCCCTGGATACTGTCTCCGGCTGCATGTCCCCCGGAGACTTCACCGGTGATCAGGTTCACCGTAACGCCTGCGTTTGACTCGGCATAGGAAACAGTATCCTCACCGGCGCCACCGTCCAGGACGTCGGCGCCGACGCCGCCGTCCAGCCAGTCCGCACCGTCACCCGCTACGATGACGTTGTCGCCCTGATCACCGATCAGTCTGTCCGCGTAGGCGCTGCCGATAATACGCTCAAATCCCCGGATACTATCCCCGGTTGCGTGCCCGCCGGAGACTTCATCAGTGGACAGGTTCACTGTAACGCCTGCATTCGACCCTTCATAGGAGACGGTATCTGTTCCGGCGCCGCCGTCCAGCAGGTCCGCGCCCTCGCCGCCGTCCAGCCGGTCATCACCGGCGCCACCGCGCAGCGTGTCATCTCCCGTAGCGCCAACCAGGGTGTCATCACCGGCGCCACCATCCAGGGTGTCTGCGGCATAGCCGCCGTCCAGCCAGTCATTACCAGCGCCGCCGTCCAGGACGTCCGCGCCATAACCGCCATCAAGCCGATCCGCGCCGGCGCCGCCCCGCAAGGTATCATCTCCCCAGGCGCCCTCCAGGGTATCATCACCGTCGTCACCATCCAGGATGTCTGCGCCGTAGCCACCGTTCAGGATGTCATCGCCGGGGCCACCCCGCAGTTTGTCAGCCCCGCCGGCATATCTATTTCCCTCACCGCCGTGCAGCCAGTCGTTGCCGGGGCCACCATCCAGGGTATCTGAGCCCTCGCCACCGTCCAGCAAGTCATTACCGGCGCCGCCATTCAGTCGGTCATCGCCGGCGGCACCCTCAACCACATCATCGCCGAGGCCGCCCTCAACCAGGTCATCGCCGGCGGCGCCCAGGATATAGTTGCCACCGTCATTACCGGTCAGCGTATCCGCGTAATCGCTGCCGGTAATGTGCTCGAAGCTGCGGATACGGTCCCCGGTCGCATATCCCCCCGACACTGTACCGGTATGCAGGTTCACCGTGACGCCCTCGGTTGATGCAGCATAGGAAACGATATCCTCACCGGCGCCACCGTCCAGGGTGTCCGCGCCGGGGCCACCCAGGATAAAATTGTGCCCATCATCACCAGTCAGTGTGTCTGCGTGCGTACTACCGATAATGTGCTCGATACCCCGGATACGATCTCCTGCCGCATGTCCTCCCGAGGCTGTACCCGTGCGCAGATTCACGGTGACACCCGCGGTTGACCCCGCATACAAGATGGTATCCTCACCGGCGCCGCCGTCCAGAGTGTCCGCGCCGGGGCCGCCCTCCAGGGCGTCCTCACCATCGCCACCGTGCAGAGTGTCTGCGCCGGCGCCACCATCAAGATGATCATCACCGGCGCTCCCCTTGATAACGTTGCCTCTGCCATCTCCGGTCAGCCTGTCCCTGAACTCACTGCCGGTAATGTGCTCGAAACCCCGAATACTATCTCCTGCCGCATCTCCACCGTAGGCCTCACCTGTTTGCAGGTTCACCGTAACACCTTCGTATGAGCCATTATAAGAAACGGTATCCACACCGGCGCCGCCGTCCAGGACGTCTGCGCCGCCGCCACCCCAGATGGTGTTATCGCCGTCATCACCGATGAGCATATCCGCGTGCGCAAAACTGCCGAGAATATTCTCGAAATTTTGGATGCTGTCGCCCGCCGCATGCCCTCCTGAAGCTTCTCCGGTGCGCAGGTTCACCGTGACGCCTGCATTTGAATATAGATAGGAAACTACATCGTCGCCAGCGCCGCCGTCCAGGGTGTCCGCGCCGGCGCCACCCATGATCAAATTGCTATCGTTATTACCGGTTAGCACGTCCGCGTACGCACTGCCGATAATGCTCTCAAAGCTCCGGATACTGTCCCCTGTTGCATGGCCGCCGGACGCTTCATTGGTGTGGAGGTTCACCGCGACGCCTGCATTCGATTCTTCGTAGGAAAGGGTATCGTCGTCCTCGCCGCCGTCCAGGGTATCCGCACCGGCGCCGCCCTGGATGAAATTGCCGCCGTTATCACCGATTAACGTATCCGCGTAAGCGCTGCCGATAATACGCTCAACGTCTCTGACTTGATCCCCTGTCGCGTGCCCGCCGGAGCCTGCGCCGGTATGCAGGTTTACTGTGACGCCAGCACTCGATAATTGATAGGAAACAGTATCCCAACCTGGCCCACCGTCCAGGATATCCGCGCCGGCGCCTCCGATCAGCCAGTCACTACCGGCGCCGCCCCGTAACGTGTCGTTTCCAGTACTGCCGTCCAGCTCATCATCATCAGCGCCGCCTTCCAGGATATCTGCCCCGTCGCCACCGTCCAGTTGGTCATCACCTTTTCTACCCTGCAACGTGTCGTCTCCAAAGCCACCCCACAACAGGTCACGGCCATCACCGCCGTCCAGGGTGTCCGCCCCAGCGTTGCCAACCAGTTCATCATCACCCTCGCCACCGTCCAACTCATCATCACCATCACCGCCGTCCAGGGTGTCTGCGCCAGCACCACCTTGTAACCTGTCGTTTCCTGCCTCGCCGTACAGGGTGTCCGCGCCGTCACCGCCTTGTAACCTGTCGTTTCCTGTCTCGCCGTACAGGGTGTCTGCACCATCACCGCCTCGTAACCAGTCATTTCCTGCTTCGCCGTATAAGCTGTCCCCACCGCTGCCGCCGTACAGGGTGTCCGCGCCGGCGCCGCCGTAGAGCCGATCAAAACCACTCCCGCCATCCAGCATATCCGCACCGTCACCACCAGATAGCCAGTCATTGCCATCTTTTGCCAATAGTCTGTCGTTGCCTGCTCCACCATCCAATTCGTCTTCATAGTCACCACCAATCAGGGTATCTGCGCCACCATTACCTTTAATGACGTTGCCCTTGTTATTGCCGGTCAACCTGTCCGCATATTCACTACCGATAATATGCTCGAAACCCTGGATACTATCCCCTGTCGCATGTCCGCCGGAACTCTCACCCGTGATCAGATTCACCGTCACACCCGCGTATGACCCGGCATAGGAAACGGTATCCTCACCAGCGCCACCGTCCAGGACATCCGCACCGTCGCGGCCCTCCAGGTAGTCATCACCGTCGCCGCCCACGATGACGTTGCTTGTGTCATGGCCGGTCAGCCGGTCCGCGTTGGGGGTGCCGATAATATTCTCAACTCCCCGGATACTGTCTCCTGCCGCATGTCCACCGGCGACTTCATCAGTATGCAGGTTCACTGTGATGCCCGGTTCCCACCAATTAGAGATTATCCCCGCATAGGAAATGGTATCCTCACCAGCGCCACCATCCAGGATATCCGCGCCGTCACCACCCACCAGGTAGTCATCACCATCACCACCATCCAGGACGTCTGCATCGTCACCACCGTGCAACCGGTCAGCGCCGTCACCACCGTGCAATGTGTCCGCGCCGGAGTCACCGCGCAGGACGTTGTCAGCGCCATTGCCGGTCAGCGTGTCCGCGTGCACGCTGCCGATAATATGCTCGAAGCCCCGGATACGGTCCCCTGCCGCATGCCCGCCGGCGGCTTCATCGGTACCCAGGTGCACCGTCACGCCCGCGTCCGACTCTGAGTAGGAGAGGGTATCTTCACCGCTGCCGCCATCCAGGACGTCCGCGCCGGCGTTGCCCTGGAAGGTATTGTCGGCGTCATTGCCGGTCAGGGTATCCGCATGCGCGCTGCCGATAATGTGCTCAATTCCCCTGACTCTGTCCCCTGCTGCGTACCCGCCGGAAGCGTCACCGGTGCGCAGGTTCACCGTAACGCCTGCGTTTGACATAGCGTAGGAAACAGTATCCTCGCCAGCGCCACCGACCAGGGTGTCCGCGCCGTTACTGCCGTCCAGCCAGTCATCACCAGCGCTACCGTCTATGACATTGTCACCATCATCACCGATCAGCCTATCCGCGTTGGCGCTGCCGAGAATGTGCTCAATATTCCGGATGGTGTCACCTCTCGCATACCCACCGGAGACTTCACCAGTACGCAAATTCACCATGACGCCTTCGTCTCTGCCCGAGATCCACCGCGCATCGTGTGACCCTTCATAGGAGATGGTATCGTCACCGGCGCCACCGTCCAGCACATCCGCGCCGGCGCCACCATCCAGCCAGTCATCACCGGGGCCACCGTTCAGGATGTCAGGGTCTTCGCCACCTTCCAGGATATCATCGCCAGCACCGCCTTCCAGAGTGTCCGAGCCGCTGTTGCCACGGAGGGTGTTGTCGCCGGTATCGCCTGTCAACGTATCCGCGTGCCGCCAACTACCCGTAATGTGCTCAAACCCCTTGATAGTATCCCCTGTTGCGTGCCCGCCAGAGACTTCATTAGTGCCCAGGTTCACCGTGACGCCGGCGTTCGACCATTTATAAGAAAGGGTATCCTCACCGGCGCCGCCGTCCAGAACATCCGCGCCGGCGTTACCCTCGATAGTGTTATCAACGTCATCGCCGGTCAGCGTATCCGCGTGATCGCTGCCAATAATGTGCTCAATCTCGCGGATACTGTCCCCTTGTGCATGCCCACCGGAGACTTCACCAGCAGACAGGTCCACCGTAACGCCAGCGTCCGACCATTGATAGGAAATGGTATCCTCACCGGCGCCGCCTTCGATCCGGTCTTCGCCGGCGCCGCCGTCTAGCCAGTCATCACCATCGTCACCGCTCAGCCAATCATGACCCTCACCGCCATCCAACCGATCATTGCCGGCACCGCCGAACAGCTCGTCATCACCGTTGTAGCCGTACAGCCGGTCATCACCATCACCACCTTCCAACCTGTCGTTGCCGTCGTAGCCATGCAGATCATCATTACCGCCGCCACCGAATAGCTTGTCATCGCCGCTGCCGCCCGACAGCCTGTCATCGTCATCCCCGCCAACTACTTCGATCAAATCAAAAAGCGAAACGTTGGCTTCGAGGACCTCGATGACTTCCGCGTTGAATTTCAGCCTTGCGTTGAATATTGTTTTTTTGGTGTGGATTGGCATGTGATTTATCAAGGAGGCAGATTTGGCTCGCAACTGCATCCCGCCCGATGAGACGCTGCTGCAGGCTACGGTTGCAATGGATTGTTTTTCCTGTGATCTCAGATGAAGTATACCAGTTTGGAAGTGAGCTTAATAAATACAGAATGTGATAAGGTGCAATTTATATTCAACGAGAGGACTAATCATGACTGAAACCAGCAGTTTCGCCGGCGTCCACTTGGTCGGCAGTATCGCCATGGATAGCTGTGAGCAGGTGTTTCGGGAAATCAGCGCGGCGTTGGGGCCTCACCTGGACAATATGCCTGATGGCGAGACGGGTGAGCGGGCGCGCTGGATTTATTTCCAGCGCACCATGTTGCAGGAGCATCCGGCCATGGAAATCGATCCTACCGTGCCGGAGCTGTCCTTACACCAGTGGGACGGCAAGCTGCTGCGTTCCCTGCCGTTGTTGCGCTTCAAGGCCGGTGTCAATCCGGATACGGTGGAGTTTGCGACCGGTTATGACAAGGCGGCCATGTATTCTTACGGCGTGTTCACGTGCTTGCGGGAGGAGGGCGTGATACCCCCTGGAGTGCGCTTCCAGGTATGCTTGCCTACCCCTATGGCCAGCGCGTACATGTATGTCAGCCACAAGGCTATCGACACCTACCTCAGCGTCTATACGAGGTCATTGCTGGGCGCGTTGACGCGGATACTGGACAGTATTCCCCATGAAGACCTGTGTATCCAGTATGACGTGTGCCAGGAGGTGCTGATCTTCGAGGACTATTTCCCGCACCGGCCGCTGGATTACAAGTCACAAATCTTTACCGAACTGGCCGCGCTGGGAGACGCCGTGCCGCAAGACGTTACCCTGGGCTACCACCTGTGTTACGGCACCCCTTACGACGAGCACCTGGTTATGCCCAGCGATGCGGGGATACTGGTGGAACTGATGAACGGGATTGTCGAGGGCGTCGGGCGCCAGGTTGATTTTCTGCACATCCCGGTGCCGAAGGATCGCTCCGACCCTGCTTATTTCACGCCGCTACGGGCATTTACCGGTAATACCAGAGTTTACCTTGGCCTGATCCACCATGACGATGCAGAGGGCGACCTGCAGCGCATCCGGGTGGCGCGGGAACACGTGCAGGAATTCGGTATCAGTACCGAATGCGGCTGGGGCCGGGCCGACCCGAAACGGGTGCCCGACCTGCTCGTCAGCCACCGGAAGGCTGCCGAGCTGTTGCAGCAATAAAAACCAGGGAACCTCTGATTAAGTCAGAGCTTTCCCAGCTCAATCCGCGTGAACAATACCGGCAGCAATACCCAACTCCGGCATCACCCGGTAGAAGTCCTGCACCGGGAGCTTGCCGCCGGCTGACAGGTGGGCGGCGGCAGCCGCGATCCAGCTATGCAGTTCCATGGAACCGATGCCACCTCGTTCGACCAGCTTGTACTGGTCCCAGCCGTCGTATTCCGCCAGCTTGCCGCCGGTAAACAGTTGCAGGAAACGCTGATCCGATTCCGCATTCAGGCGCATGTGCGCGGCGGTGCGCTCGCCACGGGCGATCATTTGCGCGCCTTCATGGTGCATCACTTCCAGACGTTCCAGCCATTCAGCCGGCGTCAGGGATCGGGGGTCGGCGCCGCCGGATAGTTTCCAGGCTTCCACCGGTTCATCACCGGCGCCGTGTTCCGGGTAATAACGCACGGGATGGTGCGACATCCCGCCTGAGGCGAGCAACAACACCCGTTTGTCCAGCGCCAACGCAAAGCGCCCCACGGCCTCTCCCAGCAGGCGTGTGCGTCGGAACGGCACGAACGGTGTGGTGATACAGTTGATGAAGACCGGGATGACCGGATAGGCAGCCAGACCGCCCAGCATGATGTGGAGAGTCTGCGAAAACGCGTGGTCCACACGCATGTCATAGGAAACTGCGGGGTCAATATCGTGCTTGCGCAGGAATTCGACACAGTCTGCGGCCGTTTCTCCCGGCACGTCAAGCGCACCGGCAAAGCCGCCAATGTCCCCGGTGGCCTGTGCACTCAAGCCGACGCAAAATGCCGGCATGGTCTTCAGGAAAAACCCATTGAAGTGATCCGAACCGAAGGCAATGACCAGTTCCGGCTCAAATTCCGCAATCGCTTGCGCACGCGCGGCAAACTCCTGTTGCAGATCATCCCAACCCGCCGGTTCCCTGGCGTAGCAATACAGTAGTGGTGAATGGGAGGCGCATACCAGCGATGTTGTCATTGCGTCACCCAGTACTCTTTCAACTTAATATTGACATGTTCAGTGGGTCGGGAAGCGGTTGAGCGCAAGGCGCGCCGCGCAGGGAATGGCGCGTCCTTGCCAAGCGGTGTAACGCCGCGGGCGACCGCTTCCCGGCCCACCCGCAGGGAGCCACACAGCGACGCCAATACGGCGTTGCAGCCCTTGACAAGGGCGCGCCATTCTCTGCGGGCTGCGCCTTGTCTTGACATCGCTGTGTGGCTCTGAACATGTCAATATTAAGTTGAAAGAGTATTGGTAAGAGATCAGGCAGTATGGGGCGGGGCCAGCCGCCATTGGCCTATTTCCCTGTCTTCGATGATAACCGGATTTACCAGTGTGCCCAATCCATCAATCCTGACCTCCACCGGGCCGTTGTTGGCCTGGAGATTGGCATGGTGGATGGATTTACGTGTAGCGGAAGGTTTGAAGGCGGTTCCGCAAGCGATGATGTCTCCCGGATAAAGCGTATGGAACTGGCTGATGAAACTGATGATCTCCGCAACCTTGTAGTTGTAGTAGCGGGTATTGTCTGCAGCAATCAGTTCACCATCGGCCTTGCAGTAAACGTTCAGGTCATCCGGGTCAGGTATCTCATCTTTCGTCACCAGCCATGGGCCTGAGCAACCAAAGCTGTCACTCCCCTTGTAACGTCCGGCGTAGGATAAATGCTGCTTTACCCGCACTGTCTCGGCGGGATTGTCCTCATCGGTATAAACAGCCCAGTATTCAAACAGGTCCTCGGCGCGCATACCGTTAGCGGTGACGTCGTTGAAGATACTGTAGCCGAATACCGCATCCAGCGCCCGGGATGCAGGGACATCCCGGGTAAGGCTGCCGATGATCACCGACAGTTCCGGTTCGGGATGCACGCTGCCGTAGTACGGCCGGATACGTATGGGCTGCTTATGTCCGACAAGACAGGAGGCCGGCTTCAGGAAAAAAGCCGGGTGCGCCGGCGCACTGATTTTCCTGTCATTGCTGGCAGAATTGTTCATGGCGATGCCACAGATCTTGCCCGGATTGCATACCGGCGCCTGCCAGGTGACAGCCTGTGTCGGAATTGTTGGCGCCGATTTGTCGCCTGTGAGCACGTCGTCCCGCGCCACGCGGAGTGCATCCAGCAAACGCTGCCCGCCGCGTATGACCTCGCTCATACCTGCTGAACCGGCAACAACCGGCGGGGCAGGGCCCAGTTCGAGCAAAGCCTTGACGTCAACCAGACGCTCGTCGTCCAGACGCACCACGACCCGGTTCTCATCCTGGTAGGTGATGCTGGCCAGTTTCATCAGTACACTTGTGATATTTTTCCATCAAAGCATAATAGTCAATATGCGCTCAAACGGGAAGAACAACCATGAGTAAGGCCATTTTTGTCAATGAATGTGGTGGGCCTGACGCCTTGTCGTACCAGGATTACCAGATTGGCGACCCTGGTCCGGGTGAAGTGCTGGTGCGCAATACCGTCATCGGTGTCAATTACATTGATACGTATTACCGTTCCGGCCTGTATCCGGCGGCACTGCCGTTGATACCCGGCGACCAGGCCGCCGCGGTCGTCGAAGCCGTCGGCGCCGGGGTCGCTGAATTCAAGCCTGGCGACCGGGTCGCGTATGCCTCCAAACCTCTGGGCGCGTACTCACAGGAACGCCTGATTGACACGGGTCTGCTCGTGCCCCTGCCTGAAGGTATTTCCGACGAAGTTGCCGGCGCCACCCTGACGCGGGGCCTGACCGCGGAGTACCTGATCCATCGCCTGCATGAGTTGCAGGCAGGGGAGACGATACTGGTTCATGCCGCAGCGGGAGGCGCCGGCAGCATTCTATGCCAATGGGCCAACCAGGCCGGCGCCAGAGTCATCGGTACGGTCGGTTCCGGGGAGAAGATAACCATCGCCCGGAAAAACGGCTGTGCCGAGGTGTTATTGCATCAACAGGATTTCGTCCCGCAGGTAATGGAACTGACGCAAGGGCAGGGGGTGGACATCGCTTATGACTCCATAGGAAAAGACACTTTCATGAAATCACTGGACTGCATCAAACCCAGGGGCATGATGGTCAGCTTCGGCAACGCTTCGGGGAAACCTGCCTCCCTGGACGTGCTGGAACTGGCCAAACGCGGCTGCCTGTTCCTGACCCGGCCGACCTTGTACGGCTACACCAACATCAGAAACGATTTGCTGCTGTCGGCCCGGCGCTATTTCAGTGCGATAACAACCGGCAAGTTAACCGTCGAAACCGGCACACCTTTTGCCCTGGCAGATGCCGCGCAGGCACACAGGCACCTGGAAGACCGCTCCATAGTCGGTTCTCCGATCCTGATTCCCTGACGTGAGTTTCTATGCCGATCTCCATATCCATTCAAAGTATTCACGCGCCACCAGCAAGGACTGCGACCTGGAGCACCTGAGCTTCTGGGGGCGCAAAAAAGGCATTACCGTCATTGGCACGGGTGACTTTACCCACCCGGCCTGGTTCAGCGAAATAAGTGAAAAACTGGTTCCCGCGGAACCGGGTCTGTTTCGCTTGCGCAACGATATTGAAAAGGAAGTCATGCAGGAATTACCGGGAAGTTGCCATGGTCTCACCCGTTTTATGCTGTCGGTTGAGATATCGACCATCTACAAGAAGGGCGAGAAGACGCGCAAAATCCACCACCTGATCTACGTGCCAACCCTGGAACAGGCAGAATTTATCAACCACAAACTGGCGCGCATCGGCAATCTCGAAGCTGACGGACGTCCCATACTGGGGCTCGATTCCCGTAATTTACTGGAGATCGTGCTGGAAGCAGGGGAGGGTTGTTACCTGGTGCCGGCACATATCTGGACACCCTGGTTTGCCGTGCTGGGTTCCAAGTCCGGGTTTGACTCTATTGAGGCGTGTTACGGTGATCTGGCACAGCATATCTTCGCATTGGAAACCGGCCTGTCAGCCGACCCGGCCATGATCCGGCAGGTCTCTGGCCTGGACCGTTACCGCCTGGTATCCAACTCGGACGCCCATTCCCCACCCAGGCTTGGACGGGAAGCCTGCATCTTTAACACTGACCTGGATTATTTCTCCATACGTAGCGCCCTGGAGACAGGCAACGGTTTCGACGGCACCGCGGAGTTCTTCCCGGAAGAGGGGAAATATCATTTGGACGGCCATCGCAACTGCAACATCCGCCTGACTCCTGAACAGACCCGCAGGCTCAACGGCATCTGTCCGGCGTGCGACAAGCCGCTGACCCTGGGTGTATTGCACCGCGTGCAGGAACTGGCTGACAGGCCTGATGCGGAAAAACCCGAAACCACCGACTCCTTTGTCAGCCTGATCCCTTTGCCTGAAGTAATCAGTGAAACGGTAAGTGTAGGCCCAGCCAGTAAACGGGTGGCAAAAGAATATGATCAGTTACTGCGCAAACTGGGCGCGGAGTTGATGATATTAAATGACATCCCCTTGGAGGAGATCCAAAATCTTTCGAGTTCCTTCCTGATCCCCGAAGCTATCGCTCGTATGCGCAAAGGAGACGTGATCCGAGAAGCAGGCTACGATGGCGAATATGGCAGGATCAAACTGTTCCGTGAAGATGAACTGAAGTAAGCTACCACGATATGCAAAGGCTTTATGGAAGACATTCCACCGTTGTCTGATGACTTTTCCGTTGAGGACGTTTAACTGTCGAATGATTAGCCTCGTGCGGCGTTAAAGGACTAAAAAAACCCTTGTCACACATAACGTATTTGGCTCATTTTCAAATAATATCTAAAATGACCAGCAAATAGTCAATCTATAGGGAAGCATACTATGACCAGTGTCCCTCTTACCTACGCGAAAGCCCATTTTTCCGAACTGGCCGCAAAAGTGGCTCAGGGAGAAGAAATTCTGGTGACCCGGCACGAAAAACCCCTGGTAAAACTGGTGCCTGTCAACCGTGTTTCGCAGGACGGGCTACAGGAATTATTTACCGAAATGGATAGTATCCGTACAGGCACTCGACTCGGCCCCGGCCTGTCCATAGATGACTTACGGAAGGAGGGACGGCGTTAGTGGCCTCGCTGGTGCTGGACACATCTTTAGATTCTGGGTTCATCCATCCTCCAAAAAATCCTCAAAAAACTCCGATCCCGGCTTAACCGCGGATATCAGCAGGCGATCTCTGGCCCGGGTGCAGGCCACGTAGAACAGGTGTCTCTCGGTTTCATAGACTTCGTCCAGTTCGTCTTCATCGGCGACGGTTTCTATGCGCGTCTGTGAGGGTAGAATATCATCGTCGCAGGCCATCACTACAACAGCCTGGAATTCCAGCCCTTTTGCCATGTGCATGGCGCCGATGGAGATACGGCCATCCCGGTCTTCTACCCGGTTGGAGAGTTCCAGGAGTGTTTGTTCTGCCAGCTTGACCACCTCACGGGCACGCGGTAGCTCATTATTGCTGCGTACAAATATACCAATCTCTTCCGGGTTTATCCCGTCATCTATGGTTTTCCGTATCCAGGCAGCCACTTCTTCAGTTTCCTGGCGGGCGTCATCGAATGTCCTGACTTCAGGTTCGAGGCCGTTGAAAACCGAAATAACGTCCTGTCGGTTTTCCTCGTTTCCATCCACGTCTCTGAGGGTGGGTGAAAGGAGCTGATCAGCCGCTCTCCTGATCTGGTGAGATGTGCGGTAGTTGACCTTCAGGGTATGGGAGCGCCCGCGCATATCGACACCCAGCACCTTCCATGAGAAAGGCCGTTGGAAGATACGCTGGCCAATATCGCCGCTGAAGAATAGTGCATCCGGGTTATCTGTCTTCAAAGCTGCAAACAGTTTAAGTTCCGACACGCCCAGGTCCTGAGCCTCGTCGACAATGATATGGGTAAAAGGTTTGTGCTCCTGGGTGGCGAAATATGATGTCACCTCTCCGAAAATCTCCGGCCAGGTGTGCAGTCCTTGACTGATGAGCAACTCCCGGGCATGCACAAATACTGGCCAGGCTCTTTCCCGTTGGCCTGAACTGATCCGGCTACGGCGTCCGATGCGCGGTACGTTCCGGTAGGTTTCCATGCTATCAACCTGCCAGGCATCAATGACATTGCGCCACTCAGAGATTAGAAACTGAATGGAGAAGTCTGCATTGTCGAGCTCGTTTGCTGCCGTTTCCAGCACTCTTGTTACCTGTTCTTCAGTGGCAATTCTGGGTGTGCGGCCAAACGCAAGTGCATAGAGTTCAATCGCAACCTCCTCGAACGGCAGGATTGTCACATTGTCATCTCCTTTGTCGCCGGTGAGCACGCTCAACTTCTGTTTTAATGTGTTGGCAAGCGGCAAAGAAAAAGTTGTCAGCAGGACTTTGGCCTGCCTGTCTTTTCGCAAAATCGCAGCCGCGCGGTGCAGCGCCACCACGGTTTTTCCCGTTCCGGCTGAACCGGACGCGCGGGCCGGACCATTGAATTGTCGATTGACCAGTTCCCGTTGCGATGGATGCAGAAAAATCGCCCACTGTTCCCAGGGGTAGGCGAGCGCGCATTCCAGTTCTTCCATATTTTCCATTACCCGGAAACGGCGTTGCGCATCGGGATGGTCGAAAGGATCAATCAAGGCTCTGGTCTGTACAGGTTGAGACAATATTCCGCTACTGACATAGTCAAGTAGTGCATCGGACGCCTCAGCCGGCAGGTGTTCTGCGATGTCAAGAAAGTCGTCTTCAGATGCCTGTTTTATATCCCCTATCCAGTCTTCGGGTACGCCAACGCCAAGCAATTCCTGTTCTGATAACCGGTGGAATGGGCCGGGCAAATAGGCGGGGGCCGGCTCATCCGCCACCTTCATCAGTTGCGGTTGTACGTTGGCAAAATAAGGAGCAGCGCTGTCTTCTACCCGTTCCCGCACTTCGACCACCTGTGCCGCTCCGGTGCGCGGATGGACCTCGATACGCCTGCACTCTGCCCATTTATAAGCATCATCGTGGTGATTGACATAGCAGACCAGAAAGCTGTTTTCAGCCTTGTGCACAACCACGCGAATATCCCGGTTTACTCGTACCGTCCAGAAGCGCTGATCCCTGGAGCCATCTATTCGATGAAACCGTAATCCGGGAGAAGACGGATTTTGCTGTAAGTCAAAAACCGTGACCTTGGTGGCGGCCTGTTCCCTGGCATTCAGCTTGCCTAATGCTTTGGTGAAAGTGTCGGCGATGCGGAACAGTGCAGAGGCAGTCATGTGTTCATTTCAGGATCGTGCAGTCCAGGCCTTATTACACATCAAACACCTTCATCACCTCATCGCCGAAGTGGTTGATAACCTTGACGGCAAACCGTCCCGATTCCGGGCGCGCAAACGGCCGGGATGTGTCGCGATACAAGGTCTCCCAAGCTTCCCTGTCGATTTCCGCTTTAAGGCTGGTTTTCAATGATTTGTAAGGATCGTTGGCGCCCATGAAATACGCGTGGCGGACGAAGAAGCTTTCCCGGTTGTAGTCGGTGTCGATAAACCAGGCGGCGATTTCATCCTTGCCGCTGGCGCGCACTTCGCTGGTCTTCGGATCAAAAACATCTACTCCCAGGACTTCAACCACTATATTACCTTCGTCATCGAAATCCCATTCGATATCCGGTTCACCAAAGATAACGAACAGATTGCCCGAACCTGTGTTTTTCAATTCTTCCGACATGTGCAGGTCGGGGTTCATGCGTGCCTTCAGGATTGGCAGTGGTCCCAGCTTTGTCAGTTCCGAAGTATGGGCGTCGAAGTTGAAACCACAGGCAATGAGTGCATCAAAACAATCGCGTTGAGCTTCACTGGCGGCATTTGCCAGGTCAGACCGTGTAATGGTGCCGTATTCCGGACCAATGAATATGCCGGCCCGTCTTTCGATATCGCTTTCCGTATAGTGACCAACGGCGGCTATGTATTCTCCGGGCCAGCCTTCCATGGTGGAAAAAGTAATTCTATCTTCCTTGGCAACCTGTTGAACGCCGGCAGACTTCATGTTTTCCAGCACCATTTGCGTGAAATTATTGAGTGGAATGGCCTCGCTGACTCCCTCTTGATTGGTTTCTTCCTCTGAAGCATACGAGTACTCTTCATCTGCCATGCGGTGGGGAGAGAGGCTTTCCACGGTAAACGGGCCGGAAACCCGTACCTTGGTTTTATCTGTGTAAGGTTTATCGTACAGCGTCTCAAAGTCGGCTTTGGCGGCGATGGAGGCATCGATCTCGTTTTGCCTTTCAATACGCGCCTTCCACCATTCGCTGT
Source organism: Gammaproteobacteria bacterium (assembly GCA_965116585.1). Taxonomy (GTDB): domain Bacteria; phylum Pseudomonadota; class Gammaproteobacteria; order Eutrophobiales; family Eutrophobiaceae; genus JAAXHV01. Next base: position 70,202 of record OZ220714.1, read on the forward strand.
GACAGTGTTTAACTGCCTCTGTCCAGCTATCATCCGTCTCACGAGGTACTTCCCATTCCTGCCATTCCTGGTTGAGTTCTGCGTTGAGTTGGTTGCGCAGGCGTTCCAGCGTTTGCTGGTATTTTTCCCAAATCACGTCTATTTCGGTATTGTTGGCAATGGATTTAAGCATGATATGGGGCACCTGCTCATAGACAAATCCTTGACGAATACTACCGTGAGTTGGTTCTGATCTGGGTACGGTCTGGGTGAGTTTTGCCTCTTTCTTCTGGCCTTCTGGAGAATCTGCTAACAGGTAATAGGGAAAACGGGCGCTCATCAGACGCGTTCGTGACAGAGCCAATGCCACACGAGAGGTATCGATGGTTATCCAGCGGCGTCCCCACTGTTCTGCTACATAAGCGGTAGTGCCGGAACCACAGGTGGGATCAAGAACGAGGTCACCAGGGTCGGTGGTCATAAGGAGGCAGCGTTGTATGACTTTCGTATAAGTCTGAACTACGTAGATATTTTGGGCTGCGAAAGTAGATTGGATTGTATCTTCCCACCAAGCTGTAAGTGCACGAACAGGGAAGTCATTCTGGTATCTTGTGTATGTGAGAGTATTGCCTATGGTGCGTAGTCGTCCTGCTTTAGCTAGTACGTTCATACCAGACTGATTAGTCTTCCAAAATGTGCCGTGAGATGGATTAAGTTCTTTCCCTTCAAAATGAACAGGAAAGCCAGTCTTCTCTCCACCGCTTTGTGAGGTGATATTGCTCGTCCTGAATAATTTACCAAGACTTGGATCAAAATTTTGTTTTTCCTTAGAGCTCAGTCGGTGCCAAATACCCGGACCCTCTTCAATGTTGGGAAATGCATAGGTATCGTAACCCGTTTCAATCCACAGTTGGCGATACTTTAAGTTATTCCTGCCCTTTGCGTACATGAGAAGCGTATCATTTATAACGTCTAAGTGTTGCCCGCCTAAAGCAGAAGTCTTCCTGAAAGGAATAGTTGCAATATAATTATCATCCCCAAATACTTCGTCCATCACCGTCCGTACTCGATGAACATTCTCATCCCCAATCTGGACAAAGACGGCCCCACTCTCGGACAGTAAATCTCTTGATACCGTCAACCGGTCACGCAGGTAAGTCAGGTATGAATGAATACCGTTCCTCCAAGTGTCTCGAAATGCCTTCACCTGCTCGGGTTCCCGGGTAACGTGTTCCTTTTTTGTGTCCTTCACATCCCTTGAGCGGGTGGAAACCTGCCAGTTGGAATTGAACTTGATACCGTAGGGCGGATCGATATAAATACACTGCACCTGCCCCCGCAGTCCTTCCCGCTCCGCCAGGCTTGCCATCACTTGCAGACTGTCTCCTAGGATCATGCGGTTTTGCCAGTTCTGGTCGTGCTGGTAGAACTCGGTTTTATTGGCATCCCCCAGGCCGTTGAAATCGGCAAACAGGTCCAGTTCGACAGGCGCTTCCTGCCGGGACTCTGACTGCCGTTTCAGATCGTCGATGATCGCCTTGGGATGAATTTTTTCCTGGATGTAGAGGGGAGGGGCCTGCACCACCAGGTCCGACCAGTTTTGGTCGTCCTTGCCGCTCCAGACGAGTTGAGGGTCCAGGTCTCTATTACGGCGTTCATAGCTGACCTGTACGGGAGATTTATCCGTCTCGTCCAAGGAAGTTTCATATTCCACGGTGGGGATATTCTTCCGCTTCGCATCCTTGTGAGTGAGAGTTTCAACCTGTTTTTTAACTTGCCGTCTTTTGGGCATATTGTGTACTCAGTGAATCGTCTCGAATGCGATATTGAATTCGCCCGCAATCCGGTTCAGTCTTTGATCTCGCGTCCACAGCAGTGACCCCGGATAGTGTAATACCGAGCAAAGCAGATGCATATCCACGAAACCAAGCCCGCGGCCCATCAGGTTTTTTATTTCAATCAGAGAAATTACCTGTTCATGGCTGGCCTCATAGATTCTGGGTAGGCTACGCCAGTTCTTCAGCTTTCCCTCCCTGTTACGCATATTACCGCAGGCAAGTTCACCAATCACCATAGGGTGCATAAGGACGTTATTCTCATCCAACAAGGTTTTCAAGTTCGCTTCAGGATAGCGCAGGTGATCCACCCAGACCGAAGTGTCTACCAGGATCATTGAGCAGACTCGCTTTGACGGCGCGGAATATATTCCATGTCGGGCTCACTGCCACCGACCGCTGCCAGCCAGCAGGCAGCATCAGCCCCACACTTACGCGCCTGCTCGTCGACAATCTCTCCGAATTTCGCCTCAATTTTTTCAGTGAGGTCACTTTCCATTGCATAGAGATCAGACAATTCCGCAAAGTCCCAGCGACCAAAGCTGCCCAGGTTATTGATACCGACCAGCCATTGGTTACGCATGGTCTCAGACTTCAGTTTGACGTTTTCATAACGGTAGCCTTTGATCTCCACGACCAGGTGCAGAGGGTCATCAGAGCCGTTGCCGTCATCTATCAGGACGATAAAGTCGGGAAGGTAGCGTCGTACCGTTGAGCCGTCCTTGTACGGAACCTCAAGACCCAATCCCTGGTTTTTAACATACGAGATTACCTTGGGATGTTGTTCCAAAACCCTGGCAAACTCTGCTTCCCAGGAACTGTCCAGGACAACATAGTTCACATGACTTTTATCCTGTGCGGTCGTGTATAAATCCTTGCTCGTGGAGAAATTCACATGAGCGGTAGAGGACTTCGGATTGTAGGGATCAAGAACAGCGCAAATATTGCTTTTGTCGGGTATTGCGTTAGTAATGGCATGGTAGATACGCTCTCCCGCCTGGTCGGCAATATTCCGGTATTCCAGCATCCACTTGCCGGTGTCTCCCTGGCACTCGAGATATCCGCCGTCTATCCATTGGCGAGCAATACGTTTTATGTCTCCGAACAAGTACATCTTGGGCTGTTGATCCTCATCCCTGAAGTACTTGTAAAGCAAGCGTTTCGATAAGTCGTATGCAATCGTACTGGGGCGTTTCTTTTTTGCCTCGGCTGCCGATATCATCACGTCCTCACCGACAATTCCAGCCATCAACGTCTGGCCGGGACCTACATCCCTTGGGGTCAGCACCAGTTTTGAATCATCCGTGAACTTTGCTTTCAGGTTATGCCTGGGTGGTTCAATCCGGTAGCCGGTCACTCGTGGGAAGGTGATTTCCAGTGCCGCCCGTTCACGCATGGAACGTACCCGCGTCGTCCTCCGTGGTGGTTTGACCGGCGCCACCTGGGGTTTGGCCGTGAAGTTAAAGGGAATACCCATGATATCAGCGTATTCCACCGGAAACAGGCCTTCATCCAGGTCATAAGAGTAACGCCGCAGACTACGCCCTACGACCTGTTCACAAAGTAACTGGGTGCCGAAAGCACGGATGCCCAGAATGTGAGTAACTGTGTTTGCATCCCAGCCTTCCGTCAACATGGCAACAGAGACGACACAACGCACCTGTTCGCCCAGACGGCCTTTCTTCCCGACCGTATTCATAACCTCGCGCAAGAGTTCGGCATCGGAGATTTTATCCGCGCTGCCGAAACCTTCGCGCTGCACTTTCTCACGTTTGAACTGGTCAATCTCTAGCGCAGCAGCCTTGCGAAAATTTGTATCCAGCGCCTCTCCCGATTCAAGTTGCCGGCTGTCAATCAGCAGGGTATTGGGACGGGGCAGGCGGTTGCCATGTTCATCAAAGTTTTGAAATAATGACAAATGGCCATGGTGCACGAAAACATCTTCACTATCCTCGTTTGGCCGCTGCCAGCCGGATATCCATTCATACACCAGTTTGGATGTTGAGGTGTTGTTGCATACCACGATAAACACGGGTGGCGCTTCAATACCCTCCTGCTTCCAGCGTTGGTAAGTTTTCTCATAATGGCTGTACAGCGCGGTCAGTGCAGTCTGGAGTTTTTCCGGTAACGCCAGGGGGTCGCCACCTGTCTGCCGGCCTTTTTTAGGCATGTCTTTGCCTATGTGTTTCCACAGGTCACGAAAGACCGGAACTTCTTCGGTCGGAATGTTGTCGGACACGGGCACGCGGGGCAATTTAACAATACCGCACTCGATAGCATCCATCAGGGAAAAATCACTGACTGTCCAGGGAAACAGGGTTCCTTCCGCCCAACCGGAACCGCGCAGGAAAAACGGCGTCGCGGATAAGTCATATACGGCGCGCACGCCAAGGTTACGTTTGAATGTCTCAATGCCGTTAAGCCATACACTAGCCGCTTTGTTTTCTTCTGTTGCCTCTCTTTTTTCATCGGCTTTGAGTTTTGCTATATCCTCGTTGTCGGGCTTCTCCCGGTAACAGTGATGTGCCTCGTCGTTGATGACCACGATGTTTTTCAATCCCATCAACTCATCAGCAACCCGTCGAATCATCTGACCCTCGGTTTCTTTGGTATTTGGAGCTTCCCCGCGTCCTTGCAACAATGCCTTGCCAACTCTGCCCGTTTCCATTGTTTCGCGCGGTAGGAAGGTGTGGTAGTTAGTGATGACAATCTTCGCTTTTTTCACCTCTTCCAGCATGTCAGACGGGACCAATTCCCTGCTCTTGAAATAACTTTCCGGATCGTTGGGCTGTAGCACCCGCAAACGGTCTCGAATAGTGATACCTGGAGTTACAATCAGAAACCCCCTGGTAAAGAGTTTGCTACCCGGGGTGCGTACTGCATTTACAGTCTGCCAGGCAATCAGCATCGCCATCACTGTTGTCTTGCCGGAACCTGTGGCCATTTTCAGCGCCAGGCGTAGAAGTTCCGGGTTGGCCTGAAAGTTGGCATTCCGGATATGTTCCCGGATGTGTTTATGTTTCTTTTGTCGAGGCGCGACTTCCGTTAACCAAATGAGGGTTTCCATAGCCTCAATCTGGCAGAAAAACGGGCGTATGCCTTGAAATTCATACTCCCGCCAATGTCGCAGCAGCCGTGCCGTCGCTGGTGTTACACCCCAACCCTGTTGATTATGCAACCTGCGCCAGTCCGATACATGGGAACGTATCTCATTGATAATGGGAAACGGGTTGTATGCCTGTTCGTCCGATGAAAGCTCCTCATCATAAGAGAATGCAAGGCCAACCTGTTCCTGAGCGCCCTGCTGATGGCGCAACCTGGGTTGGGGAACGGGGCTGATCAGCTCGGAGCGCCGACGCCCACTGACGGGGGCAGCATCGATGGGTTGGCCCGTATCATCCAGTTGATGATGCAGCCTGGGCTCCTCATAGGGCGAATTCAGGACAGGTTTTTCATAAAATGATTCGGCCATTTCTGTATGCAACTTGCTACGGAAAGCTTCACATTAGCCTAATCGTATTTGTTATTCAAATAGGGAAGCTCTGACTTAATCCGAGGTTCCTTAACGGCTTACTGAGAACGCGCTTTGACAATGGCGATTCAAGGTATAATAGGGCTCACCCGTGGGAGAGTCTCATGCAGCAACATTATGACAACTGGAAGGAACTGTTGACCAACAGTTTTGACCAGTTTGTATCTACGTTCCTGGCTTATTTGCCGAATTTATTCAGCGCTCTGGTACTACTGATAGTCGGCTTAATCATTGCCGCGCTGATTCGCTCCTTTATTCTACGTCTCTCACAATGGCTTGAGCAGTTTGCTCAAAAAATCGGCATCAGTTCCTATTATTTTCGCGTGCGCTGGCCGATCACCCGCATCATTGCCACGATAATTTACTGGCTGGTAATCTTGTTTTTCATATCGGCTGCCGCCAAGAGTCTTGGGTTGCCCGGCATCGCCGAATGGCTCAATAAACTGATCGATTATTCACCTTCTATCCTGGTCGCAGCGCTGATTATCTGGGCCGGGTTCGTCCTGGGTGATTATGCCAGGGAAAAACTGGCTGCCAGACTCGGCGGTTCCCGCACACGCCAGGCAGAGCACCTGGGAAATGCCGCGCGTATCCTGGTGATTACCCTCACGATTATCATCGGACTGGGCCAACTGGGCGTGGAGGTGGACTTGCCGGCGCAGTTACTGGTGATACTGGCGTCCGCGGTCATGCTTGCCCTGGCCCTGGCCTTCGGTGTCGGCGCGGGGACGACGGTTGCCAATATTATCGCGCTCAGAAACCTGGGCAGGCATTACCAGAAAGGACAGCGTATCCGGATCGGTGAACTGGAGGGGGAAATAGTGGAATTATCAAAAACCGCTGTGATACTCGATACCGAGGCAGGCCAGGCCATGATACCGGCAAAATTATTCCAGGAGCAATCATGTATCCTGCTGGATGAGGAAGGCTAGTGGTTGCCGACCCGGTCGTACAGCGGTTTATTGAAAAACATGCGGATGATGTGGCGCGGTTACTGGAAGCTGTCGAGCCGGGTGAGATGCGGGCCTTTTTGGCGACCTTGTCCACCGAACAGGTGGCAGGCATAGTCCGGAACCTGGGCAGGCGCTACGCCTGTCATTACCTGTCAATGCTGGGGACAGAGCAGGCCGTGGAGATCATCAAAGTCCTGCCCGTCCAGTATGCTGCGGCTTTGGTCAGGGACCTGCCTGCGTCGGAAAAAAAAGCGTTGCTTGCCGGCGCAGGTGTGCCTTACCGGATTAAAACAATCCTGCGGTTTCCGAAGGGAAGTATCGGCGCGGAGATGGACAGCAACCCGGTTACCCTGAACGAAAGCATGACCGTAAAACAGGCCAGGGTATTCCTGAAAAAACACCAGGAGCATATAACCGACACCTTGTTTGTAACGGGCAGTGAGCAAAAATTTGCCGGCGCGGTTGCCTTGAAAGACCTGTTGGTTGCAGGCAATAAAGGGAAAGTCGCACAGCTATGCAAGCCGTCCATACATCAGTTGTCTGCGCGGGAGGCACTGGTATCAACGGCAGGTCACCCCGTATGGCAGGAGGTATCGGTATTGCCTGTTGTTGACCGGGGAGGCCGTTTGGCAGGCGTGTTATACCGGGACCAGGCACAGGATGCGTTGAATACAGCACCCGACAACCCGGCACTGGCCGGCGACATTACGGACAGCGTAGTTTCGCTGGGTGATATGTTCTGGACTACCTGTGCGGATATGCTGTCCGGCTATAATACGCCCGCCCGGCCTGAGCAACCCTGAAATGACCAGCCTGCATATCTCACCAGATGACATAAGCGCTTTATTGCGTCAGGACTTCTTTCAAAGTTACCCGGCAGAAGCGGTTCATTATATTGAAGAGTTGCCCGCAGAGCGGATAGCCGAAGTGCTGAGCAGCCTGCCGCAGGCCTTATGGGTCAGTATCTGGGAGATGCTGTCGCCTGTTATTGCTGCACGCGTGCTCATGAACCTGCACGACGAGGCAATTCAACAGGCGCTTTCCAGGATTGACCCCAACAGGGGCGCGCTGGTGTTGTCCTCATTGGCCGCTGAGGAACGCGAACGCTACCTCAACCTGTTGAGTCCTCATATCGTTCATGATTTCAAACGGGCATTGAGTCATGAACCTGACAGCGCCGGCGCCTTGATGAACACCAGGCTGGTTTACTACTCCCGGGATATGAAGGTGCGGGACGTAGTGAAAAAACTGCGCGTGCACAAGCAAACGGGGTTCAGGGTCTTGTATATCACGGAAGATGGGAACACATTGACCGGCATGGTCGAGTTACAGGACCTGGTCCTGGCCGGCAGGGCAAGGCGTCTGGCCGATATGACTCAGCCGGTCAGGGCAATAGCCCAGGCGATAACTGACCGTGAAGAACTGGTGGATATCTTCGAAAAACACCGTTTGACGGAATTGCCCGTAGTGGATGCGGACGGCCGCCTGATCGGAATTATCCAGCACCACATCCTGGTTGACGCTGCCAGGGACGAGGCCGCCGTCGATATGCAGACGATGGTAGGCGTCAGCAAGGACGAGCGCGCGCTGTCGAGCGCGCCTTACGCCATCAAAAAACGCCTGCCCTGGTTACAGGTGAACCTGGCCACGGCATTCCTGGCAGCGGCCGTTGTCGGCGTGTTTGAACAAACCATCGCCCAGGTAACGGCGCTGGCGGTGTTGTTACCGGTGGTGGCCGGACAATCGGGAAATGCCGGCGCCCAGTCCCTCGCGGTGACCCTGCGCGGCCTTGCCTTGCGGGAAGTCTGGCCGCGGCATTGGTTGCGCCTGGTATCAAAGGAATTCAATGTGGGGCTATGGAACGGCATTGCAGTGGCACTGACGACCTCGCTGGGTGTGTATATCTGGAGTCAGTCGTTGGGCCTGTGCCTGATAATCGGCCTTTCCATGATACTTTCCATGGTCATCGCCTCGGTTGTCGGCGCGTTGATTCCGGTTTTCCTGATCAAGGCCGGCCAGGACCCTGCAACCTCGTCTTCCATTTTTTTAACGACCGTAACGGACGTGATGGGTTTTTTCAGTTTCCTGGGAATTGCCACGTTGTTGCTGGGGTTAATCTGATTTTCAGAAGCGCCCTTATTTTTTTCTGTTATCCAGTAATTCCAGCGCACCGGTGGTCATCACCTCTACGCCGGTTTCAATGGTTGGTTGGGGGTCCGGGGCAAAGAAGGGGGAATGCAGGGAGGGCAGGGTGGCGCCCGTTTCCATGGCGGCAGCATAATTACCAGCTTCCACGCCACCTATCCACAGGAACAGGCTGGGAATTTTCGGTTCCACCCGCCCGTATTGGGCGAAGTCCTCACCGCCCATAACGGGCTCACCAGGGACAAGCTGTTCTTCAGCGAATGCTGCCCGTAGCGCGTTGACAATACGTTCGGCAAGTTCCGGGTTGTTATAAACGGAGGGTGTTGATTCATCCTTTATCTTTACTAACGGCAACTTGTCTTCGGGTAAGCCCATGGTTCTGGCCTGGCCGGCAGCTATCCGTCTGATCCCTTCGAGCAGGGTATTGCGCGCCTCATCGGTGTAAGAACGCACTGTCAACTGCAATGTTACCTGGTCCGGAATGACATTGTGTTTGGTTCCACCATGTATCGAGCCTACAGTGACAACACCGGCATCAGTGGGTTTCAATTCCCGTGCAACCAGGGTTTGCAGGGCATTGATAATCTGGGCGGACAAGACCACCGGGTCCTTGGTGCGATGCGGGTAGGCGCCATGACCGCCGATGCCATACACCGTAATATCGACGCTATCAACGGAAGCCATAGCGTAGCCCTTGGTGTAGATAACAGTGCCGGCGGGGTGACCTGCGCTGACGTGCAGGCCAAGGTTGTAATCCGGCCGGGGGAAGCGTTCAAACAAACCATCCTTGAGCATGGCGCGGGAACCGGCGCCGACTTCCTCGGCCGGTTGGGCGATCATCACCAGCGTGCCTTGCCATTGGTCGGTCATGGACGTCAGACGCCTGGCCGTGCCGATAAACACCGTCATGTTCACGTCATGGGCACAGGCATGCATAACGCTTACCGTGTTGCCATTCCCATCCACAGTAGTCGCGGTGCTGGCATAGGGCTTGCCGCTTTTTTCCTGCACCGGCAAGGCATCCATGTCCGTTCTCAACAGCACAGTCGGGCCGGCACCATTCTCCAGCACGCCGACCACACCGTAGCCACCCACGTTTTCCGCGACGGTGAAGCCAAGTCCGCGCAACTCGGCGGCCATGCGTACGCTGGTGTTTTCCTCGTTAAAAGATAGCTCTGGATGTTGATGTAGATGCAGATAAAGTGATTCCAGGTAACTGTAATCTTTGCGAATATCTGACTTTATCGAGTCATCGGCAAGGACTGTGACAGCAACCAGGCATAAAATGATTGGAAGAGGTTTCATTCTCATCGTGCTTTTCCCAGGGTGGAGTCGCAATAGTTTACCTGATTGCGAAAAAATCTACCCGTAAGTAACCACCCTCAATATACGCATAATCTATATTATGTTAAATAGGCTTTGCCTGTTTAACATAACATAACCTTGATGGTCAGAATGAGCCGTAAATCACTTTGCCTGCCAGGACCGTCGCCTCGACTTCTATATCCTTGATGGTTTCAGCCGGTACAGTAAGGATGTCATCCGACAAAACAATAAAATCAGCATACTTGTCCGGTTCGATAGACCCCTTGACGTCTTCTTCAAAACTGACGTAAGCCGAATCCAGGGTGATGCCGCGAATCGCTTCTTCGCGGGTCAGTCCCTGGTCCGGGCCGAGTTTACCGCCCCACCCTGTCCCTCTGGTGACGGCAACGTAAATCTGCATAATTGGTTTTGAACGGGAAGAAACCGGTTTGTCCGCGCCGAGTGAGAATTTTATGTCGTTGTCCAACCAGTCCCTGAGCCGGTAAGACTGGTGTGCCAGTTCTTCACCCCAGTGCTCTATGAATTTATCGCCGATAATATAGAGATGCCTGGGTTGGGGAAGCACTATCAGGCCGAGCGCCTTGACACGTTCATAGTGATCCGGTTGCAGCAGTATGCCGTGGTCGACAATCCAGCGCCGGTCCGTGATGTCAATTTGTTCGTTAACATACTCATAGGCTTCCAGGAGCTGATCTATTGACGCATCACCGACGGCATGGGGGCCGGGGCGCCATCCATGCCGTGCGGCTGACAGCATCAGGCTGTTCAGTTGCTCCTGCTCAACGAGCCGCAGTCCGTGGTAGCCTGGGCGGCCCAGATATTCCGTGCGTATCTGCGCCGATTCCTCGGCGCCGTCCAGCATCATTTCGGCCAGACCGTCACCCCTGAATATGCCGTCTCCCCATGTTTCATCCGGATCGGCCAGGGCTTTGAACATGGCATCCAGTTCTTCCACCGGTGTATTGGGGTCAACGTCATAGCACCAGTCGACCCTGACGGTCAGTTCCTCGTTTTCATACAGTTCGCGCAGCATATCGACATGTTCCTGGCTACCGCCGGGTTCTCTCAGGCTCGTCATGCCCCAACTGTTCACGCGCCTGATTGCCTGGCGGATACCGTCCAACTGCACTTCCCTGTCCAGTGTCTGAAAATGATCCAGCAACGGATACATGGCATTACGTACCAGAAAGCCGGTCGGTTCTCCCTCCTCATCCTTCCATATCTCTCCGCCAGGCGGGTTTTCGCTGTCCCTGTCGTAACCAACCCGTTCCAGTGCCATACTGTTGGCTATGACATAATGGCCGCCTTTCAACGTCACCGGATTGTCGGGTGAGACTGCGTCAAGATCATACCGATTCGGCAGGCGCCCGTCCTCCAGCATGAACTGCCACCAACCGCCCTCGCTAAAAATCCATTCGCCCTTTTCCGTCACCGCAACACGATCTGCGACCGCCTGTTTTATATCGTCAATGGAAGTAATTTCAGTCAAGTCGATCATGGTCGGGAGATTGATGCCCATGGTAGTCATGTGGCTGTGGGTATCGTTGAACCCGGGAAGAACCGTCTTGCCGCCAAGGTCGACGATGGTCGTGCCCGGCCCGGCGCCCTGCATGATGGAACTTTCCGTGCCAACAGCCTGGAACTTCCCGTCCCTGATCGAGGCAGCTTCAGCAATGGAAAAGTCCCCGTCGACAGTGACGATTTTTGCATTATGGATAATCAGGTCTGCATCCTGCTGGGCACACCCACTGAAGATGACGGCGCAGGCAACCACAGCCATCAGTGGAATGTTGTGGATATGTTTCATAACGTTCTCCGGAATTGATGAGTTACTGTTCCACTTGTTGCTGGAAAATTGAAAAGATTCAGTTATAACGTTGAAGTCCCGTGAATTTATGCATCACCCGGGCTCTGAGCCTGGCGCTGTTGACAAGCGCGACCGGCAGGTGGGACATCAGGCCGTGGCGCCGGAATGCATCCGGTTCCTGGACCAACAGGGCTGAATTTCCCGCGTAGTCCTGGCTGATGAAACCCGCCACTTCGCGCCCAAGCATCGTATTGGCGGCAAGCCCTCTGCCGTTGCAAGCCTGGACGGCAAACAATCCCTCCGAGAGCCGGGTGAACCGGGGCAGAATCGACTGTCCTATCCAGGTCGTGCCCTGCCATAGATAGCGGATGTGGGCCGAAGCCAGCAAAGGAGAGAAGTTTTTCAGCCGTTCTTCGACATAACGGACAACCCGGCTCCTGGTATTATTGAACATGAATGCCGGGCAGGCTGTAATCAAACGGCCGTCCTCATCGTAACGCAACGAGAAAATATTCGGGTTGATATCTGTCATCGCATGGTTTTCGGGCAGGATGGTCTCCCTGATCCTGTGGTCCAGCGGCTCGGTTGCCATCTGAAAGACCTTGAAAGGCAACACGGTGCGGGCAAGTCCCGCAAACAGGTTGCGATTGCCGCCACCTGCACACAGCACGACTTTTTTTGCATTGACCCGGAAGCGATCTGATTCAAGACACCACCCGTTGCCGCCCTCATGTATTTTGACCACAGGGCTGTTGCTGAATATTCGGGCGCCCTGTTCCGTCGCCGCACGGGCCAGTTCCCGCACATAAGCGAGTGGATTGAGCGCGCCGCCTCCAGGGTCCAGAAGCGCACCCAGGTAAGTATCCAGCCCGGACAGACGGCAAATTGCATCCCGGTCCAGCGTCTCAATCCCATAACCGCATGAATGCCACTCTGAAGCAACCCGGTTAACTCGTTCCATCTCCTGTTCAGTTCTTGCCGGCGCAAGGAACCCCATTTGCTGTGGTGCGCAATCAAGACGCAGTCTATGGACAAGGGAAAACACGTATTTCCCTGATTCTCCAATCATGTTCACAAGGCGTCTGCCCTTGTCCTCACCCAGTTTTTTCAAAATTTCGTACGGACTGTGGCGCACAGGAAGAGAGACGATGATACCGGCGCTCTTGCCAGTGGCGTCGCTACCGGGAGTTGCTGATTCAAGCACCATGGGGAACATGCCGTCCTCGGTCAAGTGACAGGCGAGCGACATTCCGGCTACCCCTCCGCCTACCACTGCAATTTCCGTTTCATGGCTGCCGGTCAAAGTGGCAAACCCTGCCCCTTCCGGTGTGATTTTGCTCCATAACGTATGTTCTTCCACCTGGCCTCCGCACATTGCCGGTTACAACCCGTCACACAGGTTCCATGGACAACCGGCAGGCGCCGTTTTTCCTGATCTCGCCAATACAGGCTTCAACCTCGGCAAGGTCCTCCGGAACAATCTCCGCACAGACATTGGCCATCAACCATCCGAACGGAAAAAACAGGCGCCCCCCTTCACCATAGAAGATACCGATGTCAAAAAAGGCGCCCGGCGGCAACCCCTTGATACTGCCGGACGCGGCATATGCGAGCACTATTTCCCCCGCCCGGGGAAATGAACTGGCATTTTCCTGGGGCAGGTCAATTTGAGCGAATGCTTCAGGCAAGACGGATGCAGGCAACGGGCAGGAGAGTTCCGGCCCGGTCCACATGGCATGAATGGCATCGTAGGTAGGTCGGGTTTGCGCCAGTCGCCATAAAAAATCGGCTGAATGCGGAGCCTTGTCATCCAGCAACAGGCACCTGGCCGACAGTCCGGAGCAAGGTTCGACAAACCTGATGTATCGACTCATTGACAGCCTCTTCCCGGTTTGGCAGGCACCACGCTGGTCAGTCCGGGATCAGCGCCGGACCTCTACCTGTTTCCGTTCGTGAAATCCCGTATCACCCTGCCGTCGGCAACGACCAGTTTCACATCCTGAAGGTTTTGTATGTCGTCCAGGGGATTGCTGCCGACCACGAGTATGTCCGCCAGCTTCCCTGTCTCCACCGTACCGAGTTTATCTTCCATTTTCAATATCTGCGCGCCGACACGGGTAGCCGAGGCAAAAACATCCTCATCCGACAGGCCCGCGTCTTTCAACAGTCCGAGTTCCACATAATAATCCTGTGGATAGCGCACATCGTTTTCGAACGGGATATCAGAGCCCACCCCGATACGGATTCCAGCCTTGTGCGCTAGTCCGACCATCTCGAGATGCTGCTCATGACTGACCGGATAACGGCGTGAAAAGGTATAGAAAAATCCGCCGGAGGGGATTCCGGCCGAAGGATAGCCGGTTTTTTCCACGTTGTAGAAAGCAGTCAGGGTCGGGACAAAGTCCGTGCCGTTGCGCGCCATGGCTGCGATGACCTGCTCGTTCATATTCAAGGGATGCTCAATCGTGTCCACCCCCGCATCGGACGCCCACTCGGTATATTTCCCGAAGGAATCGACGGCAACAGGGATCCCCTGCATGTGGGCTTCATCCACGGCAGCGGCCACCTCTTCACGGGTGTAGGGAGAGGTCAGCTTAATCCAGTCCGCATGTTTGCGAAGCTGTTCCCGGACGGCCAGCCTCCAGTCCCAGGGGCCGGTTGCAACACGTACCCTGCTGGAAGGCGCCAGGCTTTTCGGCTTGCCCGTAGCGGTTGACGTGATTTCATCCGCGTGCCCGCTTCTCGCAGCAATGAGATTACCGCTCCATAACACGCGCGGCCCGTCGACCATGCGCCGTTCGACCGCCTCCTTGATGCGCAGCGCGACATCATTGGAGGTGCCGACATCACGCACCGCGGTAATCCCGGCGTCAGCCAACTGTCCCAGTAATAAAACCCCGCGTATGGCCGCAGCCGCATCCGAGTTGCGGTAACGGGTGAAATCCATGCCGCGTTGCTGGGTAAAATGTATATGCAGGTCAATCAGCCCCGGCACGATATATAAACCCGACGTGTCGATAACCCGACTTTCTTCTGTAGCAACCTGGGACCCGCTCGCAGTGCCGGCATAAATTATCCGGTCACCGCGCAGCGCCACCAATGCGTCGGTTATGGGTGGGGTACCGCTGCCGTCAATCAGGGTCCCTCCCTGTAATACGAGCAGCGGATCTGCAGAATAATCAGGGGGCGGGACAGGCACCCGCCTGGTGTCGTCGGTGGTGGTAAATGTCGTTGACTGCGCCGTACTGATAGTTGGCGCGACAAACAGAAAAATACCCAGGATGACTGAAAAAATGCTCTTGATGACCATCATTTTGCTGTGTCTCCTCGTCATTCCCGTGCAAACAGGAATCCATTGGTCAGCTTATTCCTTCCCTCTATAAGCCGGGCAGAAGCCGCGCACCCTCTTCCGAAAGGGTGCGCGAGGTATCGATCAATGACTGTAGCTGAGGCTTACCCCGAATATCCGCGGCGGGCCGTAGAGAAGACGGCCGGGCAGGAAGCCTGAAGCAGGCCCGAAAATCTCACTGAAGTACTCCTTGTCCGACAGGTTGCGCCCCCAGCCTGCCAGTTCCCAGCGTCCATTGTCGGACCGGATGCCGATCCGGGCATTCAGCAACGTATAGGAATTCTGCACTGCGCCGGGGTGATTCGGCAGGATAAACTGGTTTGAATCGGTATAGCTGTAATCGAACTGGGCAAAGGGCCGGAACCCGCTTATTGACTGTGATGCCGTGTAGCTGACCAGGCCGTTTATTGTGAAGTCAGGCGCGTGGGCAGGGGTTTGGTCTTCGTAGTCACCGCTTTTGATTTCCGCATCCATCACATTGATGCCGGTGTAAACCAGCAACTCAGGGGTAAGCTGCCAGGTAACTTCCGCCTCGACACCGTAGATCTCGACATCGCCCGCAGTGCCCAATGTAATCACCCTGACATTCTGTCCCGAGACAGGGTCGATCCTGTCTAGCGCCGCTCTCGCCTGCATGTCATTCCAGTCGTAATAATACCCTGCTGCGTTGAATTGCACGTTGCCATCGGCCAGCGTGGACTTGAAACCCGCTTCATACGCCAGCAGTTCCTCGGCCTTGAACGGAAGCAACTGGTTGGCAGTGAAGGCAATGGAGGCCGGGAAGCCGCCGCTCTTGAAGCCGCGGTTGAAACTGGCATAGAGCAGCAGGTTATCGTTCGGTGTAAATTCCAGCGCTACCCTGCCGCCCACCTCTTCAGTATTCAGTTTCGGATGCGTGAATTCAGCAAGCGGCACCGGGCCGGTGCCGGATATCATGCCGTGGAATGTAAACTCACGGTCTTCATCGGTATAACGCACTCCACCTGACAGCTTCAATTTTTCATGCAGGCGCCAGTCCACCTGGGCAAATGCGGAGATGCCTTCCGTCTCCTGGTCTGATCCGCTTTCAAAAAACCCGGAGAACGAGGCATGGTCGCGAAAATCGGTATCCGAGAAGAAGTCGTTATCATCCTTACTGTAGAAGCCACCGACGATCCAGTCTATCGGGCCCCAACTGTCATCCGAGGCAAGGCGTATTTCCTGGGTAAAACTGGTAATATCTTCCCAGTTCCTGATTTCATGAATATACGCAGGCGACCCGCCCTGGTCCAGGGGCTGGTACCTGTCAAATTCCCGGTAACCGGTGATGGAGGTAGCGGTAAACCGACCTAAATCCCAGTTGGCTGTAGCAGAAATCCCCCAGGACTCCGCGTCAACCTGGTTGCCGGTGGAAAATTCGGCCAGTACCGTGCGCACGTCGGGGTTGAGGTCCTGGATTACCTCTCTTTCAGGCGTCAAGGCCATACCGCCGGTGCGATCGCGTATCTGGGCAAATGAGGCGCATTCCATCTCATTGCGTATGCCTTCGGTCGCATAGGAACAGAAACCTGGTGAACCGTCTGCAAACAAGTTGCCCGCGTGCTTGAATGCCATGACTTCGGATTCATCCTTTGAATAATCGCCGCTGATGAAAATGTCGAAATCTTCCGTAGGCTCAAACAGCAATGAGCCCCGAAAAGCTTTCCTGTCAATCTCGCCATTGTCGGGGTCCACCCCAGG
The DNA here is from genome assembly GCA_965116585.1 of Gammaproteobacteria bacterium. GTDB lineage: Bacteria > Pseudomonadota > Gammaproteobacteria > Eutrophobiales > Eutrophobiaceae > JAAXHV01. Next base: position 86,847 of record OZ220714.1, read on the forward strand.
GCCGAACGGCACCTCCGGTATGGCTACGAGGGTCTGCCAGCCGTCCTGCGAAACATTGATGTTCGTGGCAACCCGTGCCGACAAGGTGTCACTCAGAGGACCGCCGACACCCATTTCAAACTCCGTCCTGTTATATTCCGCATAATCAAAACGGGCCTGCAGGTCAAACTCCTTGGTAGGTTTCTTCGGCACGACTTTTATCGCGCCGCCGGTGGTATTACGACCATACAGGGTGCCCTGCGGCCCCTTCAACACCTCAATCCTGTCCACGTCGAACACCTGGAAACCCAGCATGACGTGTGACGGCAGGGCGATTTCATCAAGATATATCATTACCGCGGGGTTCTGTTTGCTGGTGACGTCGTTCATCCCTACCCCGCGGATGGTAAACACCGAATCACCCTCGTAGGAGGAACTGGAGTTAACCGTTAACCCGGGCGTGAATTGCGCCAGGTCGCGTGGCTGCGCAACACCGAGGTCGCGCAACATATCACCTGTGAATGCCGTGATCGATATGGATACATCCTGAACATTCTGCTCGCGTTTCTGCGCCGTAACGATGATTTCCTCAATCTGGGCGGAAACGGGTGTGGTTATTAATACTAAACATGAAATAACAAATGTGACTAACTGATAAAGCAGGATACTATTTTGTGAAGAACCTACTGAAAGAGAAAACCGCTCAGTATCGGCATTGTCTGTATTCATCATCTTCCCCCTGAAATGTGATACAACGCCAGTCAAGGTTAGTGATTAAAAACAAAATTGTCAATAATTATCAGTGTGGCATTGCTACGGTTCCCGCCAGCCACCCTCCGCTTCAGCCAGACTTTGCCGATAATACTTCAATCCCGTATAGAGTATGAGTGCAGACAACGGCGCAGCAGTGGCCGCCACTGTCGCCAGGGAATAACCCACCAGGGCCGGGTCGCCATACAGATAATCAGTCATCAGGGCAACGAAGGTCGGGCCTATTCCCATGCCTACCAGGTTGACACTCAACAGGTAAAGTGCAGAAACCTGGGCGCGCATCTGGTTGGGTGTCACAGGTTGCAGCGCAGCAGGCGCGATGCCGTGCGGCAGACTCCACAGAAAGGTAAAAGGCGCCATCAGCGCCAGCGCCAGCCACACATTGTCGACCAGTGGTACAGCTATGCCGAATGGGGTGGCACAAAGCGCCCCGATCATAATGACTCTCAGGTTGGCATCCGTATAGCCGCGCCGGCGCAAAGCATCTGCTATCCAGCCTGCGCCAACCACGCCGGAAGTACCGAATACCAGTAACATGCTTCCATAAACGAGGCCGACCTCTCCCGGCGTCCAGCCATATTTGCGCATAAAAAATGCGGGTGTCCAGGCTAAAATCGCATAGGCAAGCATCACGAACATGGAAACCCCGATCAAGTGGTGCGCGTAAGTGCGCCGGTTTTTTCGCAAAAATCTCAATACGTCCTTAATCGGAATGCTTTCAGGAGCAGTACCGGGCTGGTCTCCAAGAAGACCTCTGCGGGCCGGTTCACGCAGGGTCATTACCAGGAGCGCCAATAAAACTCCGGGCAAGCCTACCACTATGAAGGCCAGTTGCCATGCCCGCAATTCCCCGAAAAAGGGGATTGTGACCACGTCAAGCCGAGCTACATAGTCGACGACGTAGCCGCCGATAATATAGGCCAGACCTGCGCCAAGAAAGCTGCCCCCGGTATATACCGCGATAGCCCGCGTGACTTTACCGGGCGGAAAATAATCGCTGAACAACGAATAGGCCGGAGGGGATAATGCAGCCTCACCGATTCCCACCCCTACGCGCGCGGCAAATAACTGCCAGAACGTTTTCGTCAGTCCACAGAGAGCAGTCATCAAGCTCCAGAGGAATACGCCGACGGCAATAATGGAGCGGCGATTGGAGACGTCTGCAAGTCGGGCAATCGGAATACCCATCAGGGTGTAGAACAGTGCAAAGGCAATCCCCTGCAGCAGAGATATCTGGGTATCTGAGAGGTTCAGGTCATGACGGATTGGTTCTACCAGCAGGTTCAGGATTTGCCGGTCAATGAACGAAAAAATATAGGCGACCGTCAAGACGGTAACAACATACCAGGCATAGACCTGGTTCGGGTAGTCTGCACTTCCGGCAGTCGGTGGCTTGGGGTTGCTCATTTCTTTGCAGGAATACCTATGGCTGCGCCGTGTTAAAGGTGCTTTTTCTGCGCAATCAACCCCGGCAGCAGGATCGCGGCGCTGGCGACGAACAGTAATGTCGCCACGGTGTATACATGGTCGTAACTGCCGGCGCCGAGGAGTGTCGCGGCGATGAAGGGGCCGATGGCATAACCCAGGGTCTGCATACAGATGCCGTAGATCACCACCTTGCCCCGGCGGTCGAATGAAGCCATGGTGGCCAGCAGGTAGGGCATGCTTACATTCCAGAGGAAGTTGAACAGGCATACGCCCAGGGCGAAATGGAGCAAGGCGATGTTGCCTACCAGCAGGTAGATGCCGATGGCGGTACCGATGATGCTTACCTGCAAGGGAATGATACGGCCGATGCGCAACTGCAGGACCACGGCAACAAAGGCGCCGGCGATGCCCAGGAACTGGGAGACGGTGAGGACGTTGGCTACTGTCTGCTCCGCGATATTGGCCTCCAGGCCGAGCAGGAACAGGTAGGCCCAGACGATGCCGATGGACGTGTTATAGACCAGGATGGCAAGCAGGGACAATCCTTTCATACGCCACGAGTAACCACCCGGCTCGGGTGTGGACGGGTCCAGGTGGTGGACGCCGGAGCGTGGCAGGTGGCGGATGAAGAACAGGCCTGAAATATTGAACAAGGCAAAGAACAGCAGTACCCCATTCATGCCGATGGTGGCAAATGCGGTAGGCATAACCAATATACCCAACGCGCCGTAGATCAGTACCCAGGTGATGATGTAGCCGAAATTCCGGTCGGATTTCTCGGTCAGGCCCATCATGGCGAAGGTCAGTGACATCAGTCCGCCGGAGCCCATACCGGTGAGGAAGCGCAGCGCGGCCAGCGTCTCGAAATCCGTCGTGGACAGGGACAGGAGGTTACCCGCGGCAGCGATAACCAGACATAACGCGGTCAGCTTGCGCCAATCAAAACGCGCCTCCATGAAGATGAGCAGGAAGGTCGTGAGTGCAATGCCAAACATCTCAGCCGAGGCGATATAACCCGCCTGTGTATCGCTGAACGACAGGTATTCAACCAAACCCTGCACGTACCCCGGTTGGAGTATGAAAACACAGGGCGCGATCACTGCGATATAGACAATCGCGATGAGCGGCCTGCGTGTATTCACATCCACAGGCTGTGTATCATTCCCCAATAGCCACTGCATTGCTTGCCCCTCCAGATTATTCAGCTCAAACGTCGTCCAGCACGCCCAGCAAGATATCCACCGCCTTGTTCATGTAGTCCCGGGTGATAGTCAATGAGGGCATCAGGCGCAGTACGTTGCCGTTGCGACCGCACGGCACCATGATGATGCCGTTCGACAACAGGCCCATGACCACCTTCATCATCATATCCCCGTCGGCAGGCTCCCGGGTCTCCCTGTCCTTGACCAGTTCGATGCCGATCATCAGCCCCCTGCCCCGCGCTTCCCCGATAATGGGCAGCTCCTCACTGGCGGCCTGCACCCGGTCCAGAACTTCCTTACCCAACTGCGCCGCTCTTGCCACCAGTTCGCCTTCCTGGATGATGTCGATATTGGTCATGGTGACCGCAGACGATACTGCATTGGCGGCAAAGGTCTGGGGTTGTGACATGTCATCAAGCTGTTGCGCCAGGTCCTTGCGCATGATTACACCGGCCATGGGCAGGTCTCCGCCCATGCCCTTGCCAAAGGTGATCAGGTCCGGCTCCACCCCGCTATGTTCGATAGACCACATCTTGCCGGTGCGGCCGGTACCTGCCTGTACCTCATCTGCGATAAACAGGGCGCCATGTTTTTCACAAGCAGCTTTTACCTTGAGGAAGAATTCGGGCGCCGGCGGCACGTAGCCGCCCTCCCCTTGTACCGGTTCGACGATGACGGCTGCCACGTCGTCCGCTGCGGTATAAGGCGTATTCAACAGGTAGTCCACATAATCACCGCACACTTCCTCGCAGGACTTGTCCCCCAAAGGCAGTGGGAAACGGTAAGCGTAAGGATACGGCGCATGGATAACGCCACCCATGAATGGACCATAGCCCCTGCGGTACTGGTCACCGGTGGTAATGGCGTTGGAGGCCGCCCAGACACCATGATAGGCGCCATGAAAAGCCAGTATCTGGTTACGCCCGGTGACCCGGCGGGCAAACTTTATGGCGCATTCCAGCGCGCCGCTGCCGCTCTGGGTGAAGTAGCTGATGCAGTTGTTTCTGAGTCCCGGCGGGGCGATGGAGGCAATCTTTTTTGCCAACTCCCCGCGCCGGGTATTGCTGATATCCGAGGCATGTGTGAGGATCTGCGACTGGCGTTCAATAGTCTTGATAACACGGGGATGGGAGCGCCCGACACTGCTGACCCCGACCCCGGCGGATACGTCGATATACAGGTTGCCGTCCGGGTCTTTGACCGTCACCCCCTTGCCTACGTCGAATACCAGCGGAAAGCCGCCACCGCCGCGGGTCATGGATTCAAATTCCGGGGCCTCGGCGAGCAACTCAGCAGCCTTGGGTCCGGGCACCCCGTCAGTAATTATCTTCGGCGCATCGGCAAAGGACAGTTCTGCCAGTTCTTGTTCTGTGACCATGCTGGTCTCCTGTAGGGTCAAAAGTACATAAGGTTATTGAAATCAGTTTATCAGGTATCCAGGCAGGTTACCTGTGCCGTTTGGCCAGTTTAAGGTATTTCAAAACCTGAACGTATGTCCCAGCCTGACCGTGACCTCGGTCTGGTCCGCGTCAAAGTGGCGGGGAAAGCTGCTGCTGTTCATGTCCGCGGTCTGCCCTACGGCGATATAGATTTCGGTTTCCGGTTGCGGAAACCAGCGATACCTGGCCGAAAAGGAAAACCGCTCCGAGATGTTATCGTACTGCATCTGGGTATCGATCTGCATGTCGGGAGTAAAGTTGATACTGGTATCCAGCGCGCCGATATGCACCGTCAGGTTGCCCGCAGGCAATTCAAATCGTTCCAGGTTATGTTTGGCAGTCAGGCGGAAATACCTGGACAACCTGAATTCCAGGGAAGTATTCAAACCCAGGTAATCTCCATCGTAGATACGACAGCAGGTAACGTCCAGGTCAGCAATAAATTTTCTTGAATCGGTAGAGTTCAGCACAACGTTAAACTGGTTGAAATGGTAATCTCCCGGTGCCACGGGAAGCTCTCCGGCTATCAGGAAGGGTTGCTTGATAACCTCGCGTAAATTGCTGACCTTGACAGCGAACTCATCTCCGATTTGGTTCTGGAGCGCGGTCATCAGGGTAAATTTGTGGGTCTCCATGTCATTATCCAGGTCAGTTACAGCATTGCCTATCACGCCGCCCTCCCACCAGCGAACCCAACTGCCTGCAAAGCGCTTTCTTCTTACATAGTCTCCATTGTAATCACGGATATTGCGCCGGTTGACAAATCCAAGGGCGGGTTCAAACCGGTTGCCTATCTCCTTGCCGCTGATAAACCAGCGTAATAAATCGTTCGGGTATCCCAGAAAAAACCCGAACATGTCATCCTCCCTGCTTGGGGCAGGACCGTGATCATTGTTGGAAAAACTGCGCTGGTAAAAGAAATCGGCAAGAAAACGGCCCCGGTTAAAGAGGTTGGAATTCTTGTACTTGAAATCGACACCCGCCAGGGTATTCTCGCCGCTGCTGTCCGGGTTGCCATGCGTCAAAATCGCGCCGATACGTGATTCGTCCAGTATATCCGCAGACATCCTGGCGACGCTGAGTGTCTCCGCATTGATATTATCCGTCTCATCCATTCTCACGCTCAGCGCGCCCACGTTCAGGTTGCCAACCCGGCCGGACAGTTTTCCGCCAACGATAAGATCCACGATCTCGTCATTCACGATACCGATCTTGCGGGTAAAGAACGGCAATCCGTTGATAGCAGCGTTTGGTGGCGTCATCGCCCTGCCGCCGAACTCAAATATGCTCCGGTCCTGAAGAAAGAAATCCCTGGTCTCCGGGAAAAACAGGGAAAACCGGCCCGTGTTGACCTGCCGTTCATCGAGTGGAGAATCCGAGAAATCCGTATTGAGCGTCAGCGTTCCGGTCAGGGAGGGTGTGACTTTATAGAATATGTTGCCGCTTGCCTCCGGGGTAAAGCTGTCATCCCGCGGCCGCCGCATCCAGTCCCGTTCATAATTGACCTTTGCGAATGCCTGCACGTCCAGGCCAAGACCCTGACGGGTATCCCGTATGCCGGAAATCAAACCTATTTCCGAGACGTTGTAGGGGGGAAGGAACTGGTCGATCTGCGACCACCTTACCGTTTCATTTTTGTGCCGGATTTGGCGCATGATCTCGAACCCCCACTTATCGACACCGGGGTCATAAGAGATACTGCGAAACGGAATGGCCATCTCTGCGGTCCAGCCCTCATCCGTGCGCCTTGCCTCAACGTCCCAGATCGTGTCCCACTCCGTATAGAAGTTGCTGTTATTTTCTATCAGTATGTCCATCTGTGTGCCCAGGGAATTGACCAGGAAGGTCATTGCATCCCTGGCGCTGTTATACGGGTCCAGGTAGATGCGGATATTATCGTCCTGCCATAATTCACGGTCCCGTTGCATCACGGTGGCCAGAACCTGATCGGGCTGGGAATCGCCGCAGAAAAACGCGAAATACAGGTTGTTTTCATCATACGCCATGTAAACAACCGTAGTTTCGGAAGGTTTGGCGCCCTGGGTCGGTTCTGTCTGGTAAAAATTATCGATCCTGGTTGCCCTGGACCAGACCGGGTCGGTAATATCACCGTCGATGGTTGGCGCCTCGTCAACGGCTATTCTTGTTATTTGTGTTTCAGGTTCGTATTGCTGAAAATTGATGGCTGCTTCCTGTGCCGATAATGGGAAACACAGGGTCACTGCAAGCAATGCGCAACAGGCAACGGGCAGGTATTTGAAAGCCATTATTACGTGTTCTTCGTATAAGACGGCAATAACAGCGTTACCACGGCGGAGATGATGATGAGAATCCCCGCAGCGAACAACACTTCACGGTATGAACCATACATCTCATAAGCCAGGCCGAACACATAAGGACCCAGTGCGGTGCCGCTGAGGAAGGATACAAACAGGATGCCGTAGATTTTACCGAAATTGTCCACACCGAAGTAGCGGCTGGTCAGGTAGGCCAGCATGTCAATCTCGGCGCCCAGGCTCAAGCCGATACAAAGCGCGGCAAAAAATGCCGGCGTATCCACCGCCCCGTAGGTCAGCATACCGACACCGGTGGCGCTGATCAAAAAACAGACAAACGCGACCCGGGTGGCGTTAAACCGGTCGATCAGGTATCCGACAAAAATGCGTGATACTACGATCGCGATGCCCAGGGTGGATTGCACCAGCGCTGCGTCTGCCATGGACATGCCGCGATCGGACATCATCGGCGCCAGGTGCGCCAGCACGCCGTACAGGCCGAAAGACAGTAAGCAAAAGATCAGGAACAGTTGCCATAACAGCCGTGATTGGAGCAAAGGTAACAGCTTCAGGGAGGATGTCGCCGCTTCCTGCCCGCGCCCTCCTGCCCCGCCCTGCTCCGCAGGCGCGTCATACAGAAAAAAATACACCAGCGGCACGGTGAGTATCAGCGTAAATGCCGCCAGGCACAGGTAAGCCGCCTGCCAGCCATGGGTATCGATCACGTGTTGTATCAGCGGCGGGGCATAGGCGAACCCCATCCCGCTGCCCCCCATGGCAATGCCGATTGCCAGGCCGCGCCGGGCGTCGAACCAGGTCGCCAGGGTACGCAGGTAAGGCAACGCATTGGCGCCGGCGCCCAGGCCGCCCATCAGGATATACAGCAGAAACAGTTTCCACAGGGTATCGACCAACAGCGCCGGCAAGGCCAGTAACAGCGCAAACACCAGGATGGAGGGCAACAACACCTTTCTGCTGCCGTAACGGTCTACCAGTTGGCCTATAACAGGTATGCTGAATGCCAGGGCAATGGTGAAGTACGTCGCTGCTAGACTCACCTGGGCACGGTCCCAGCCGAATTCCTCTCCCAAAGGCTTTATAAACAGGCCCAGCGCGCCAAAGGCAAACTGCCCCGGCCCGGTGGACATGGCAAGTGCCGCCACCGCCACGACCCACCAGCCGCGATAAACCAACCGGTTTTCATCAACCGTCCCCTGTGTATGTCTGGAGATATTTATCATTAGCCTTATACTGGACAGGTAATTATAGTAATCTCTAAAAATGCCATCCTTGGCATTTTTAGAGACGGAAACGAATGTGCGATTTTTCGTTTCCTTCATTTTCAATCACTCAAGTGATTGAAAATGGCAGCACATCCCTATGCTGCACAGGCGCCTCTAATTTTTAGAGGCACCCTTATCCTACTCTAACAGGTTATTTGGAAAATACATGCAGGGCCGGTATGACACAGACCAGATCCGCTCTCTGATACGCCCGGATAGCGTGCACAGGGATGTGTACCTTGACCCGGGAATATTCAGGCTGGAACTGCAGCGTATTTTTTCCCGTTCCTGGCACTACCTGTGCCATGCCAGCCAGTTACCCAACCCCGGCGATTACCTGACCACTGAAATCGCCGGTAGCCCCATTATTGTCGTGCACGATGAGAAGCATTCCATGCGTGTGTTGCATAACCGCTGTGCCCATCGGGGAGCAAAATTATTGGACAAACCCCAAGGCAATGCAAAAGTGCTGACGTGCAGTTACCACGGTTGGCGCTACCGTAGCGACGGCAGCTTGCTGTCCATCCCATGCCGGGAGAATTATCGGGGTACGGAAATAGAGAATAATCTTGCCGATCATGGACTTGGAGAGATAAGGTCAAGCAGTTACCAGGGCTTTGTTTTTGCCACACTTGCCGGGCTTGCACCGGAGTTGGGCAATTTTCTCGGCGGCGCCAGGCGTGCCCTGGATAACATGGTTGAGCGCTCCCCGGAAGGAGAACTGGAAGCAGTAAGCGGTTCCTTCCGCGCCCTGTATCGGAGCAACTGGAAGATCTACCTGGAAAATCTCCATGACGGCATGCACCCCATGCACGTACACCCGTCCTCCATTGCGGCCAGCCGGGAGCAAATCGACAAAGTGGTAAACACGACACGGATCCCCCCTCCCCTCGCCCTGCAACTGGTGCAGGCAAACGCCCAGGATTACCGGCAAATGGAAGAACTGGAGGTGACCTGTTACGACCACGGCCATAGTGACATGCGCGGTTTTCGCAATCCCGATACGCTTGACGACCCGGCCTACCGGGACTACGTGCAGCGGCACCGGGCCAGCTACGGTGAGGCCAGGTCGGATGAAATCCTCAACCTGAACCTGCACAACGTCAACTTTTACCCGGGCGTATCGGCCCACCCGCGTTTTCTGCAAATGCGCGTAATCAGGCCACTGGCGGTGGACAGAACGGCGATTGAGATTACCGTGTTCCGCTGGAAAGGCGCACCGGATGAAATTAACCGGAGAAATATCGTCTATGCCAATACCGTCCATTCCCCGTCTTCACTGATCAAGCCGGACGACCTGGAAGCCTACCGGCGCGTGCAGGCAGGGTTGCACTCAGCGGGACGGGAATGGGTAAGCCAGCACAGCCTGTTTGCACCGGACACGGACGATCTCTCGCCACAATCCGCACTGGGTGAACAATACATCCGCAACCAGTACCGTGCCTGGCTGGCGTGCATGTGTGACGACTCATGATAATTCTTGCGGACAGCATCGCACCCGACCAGCTTGCGCAGGCTGACCTGCCTGCGTTGGAGTTGTTGTTACATCGGGAAACGGAATACCTGGATCAGCGCCGTTACGAGGACTGGCTGGCTCTGTTCACCGATGATTGCCGTTACTGGGTGCCGGCAAGTGCAGACCAGACTGACCCCGTCAACGAACTGTCGCTGTTTCATGAAGACCGTAACCTGATGGAAATGCGTATCAGGAGAATTCAGCATCCGCGCGCGCATTCCCTGCAACACCCCGTAACGACGAGTCATATCACCGGGGACAAGGTGATCGAAGCTATTGATAACACCACGGGTGAAATGATCGTCACGACAAGGTTTCAGATGGTAGAACACCAGCGCGGTGAGCAACGCTTGTTTGCCGGCCGTTACCAGTACCACCTGCGCCGAGAAAACAAGGCGTATAAAATCAGTCTCAAACGGGTGGATTTAATCAACTGCGATGCTCACCATGAGCCTTTGCAGGTGTTTGTTTAGGGAACCACAATGGCAGCCAATCTCTCACCCGACAATACGGCATTACTCATTATCGACATGAGCCTGGATTTCCTGCAGGTGGGCGCGCCGTTTGAAACCGTAGAAGGCCGGGAGATGGTACCCACCCTGGCACGCTTTGTCCGACATTGCCGTGGCATCAGGCTACCCATCATCTATTTGAACCACGTGCACCATCCAAGCGCCAATGACATGGGCTCCCTGGCCGACCGCTTCCCCGTCATCCGGGAAGGCAAGGCCGTGCGCGCCGGCACAGAAGGCGTCACTATCTGGCCGGATCTCGCGCCTGAAGCCGGTGATATCGTCATCGAGAAGATCAGGCAATCCGGTTTCATGTACACCAGGCTGGATGCGATATTAAGGCAATTGAAAATTGCCAACGTCCTGGTGGCAGGCGTCTCCACCGGCGCCTGTGTTGAATCCACCGCCCGGGACGCGGTGTCACGGGACTACACCGTCTATATGTTAAGCGACGTCACCGCCGCCTCAGACATAGCCGACCAAGGCTGGGGCACGGTGGATTCCGCCACCTTGCAGAGAGTATTCCTGACCAATTTCGCCCGTCACTTCGGGAAGGTGGCATCAACAGAGGAATTGCTGGGCGGGCACTTGCGAAAAGTCCGTAGCTGTTCAGGGTCAGAGTAAATTTGCGGGAAATGGCCGTGGAATGACAATACTCTGCATCAAGTCAAAATCGGCCTATCTTCGATCTGGCAATACAGACTGTCTATTCCCCTGCCGCCCCGATAATCTTTGTACTTATCTTGCTCACTTATTTGTTTGTCAACAGAGATTAGGCAATGCTTCCACCAGGTAGAGTGGTAGTGACAAGAGATCATAGCTGACTTCTACCTGATAGTTTGCTTTTCGGATGTACGTTTTTACCTTTTGTTGTGCGGGTGGTGATGTATAAAAACGAATAGCCTGTGTAATATTTTTCTCCCCGGCAAATTGATGTAGCGATTTCAGCGTACCGGCAGCGCCTGATTTGACTTCAACAGGAATAATTTGTCCATTCATGCCCAATACGTAATCCACTTCTGCATTGACAGAGCGCCCCTCTCTTAGCCAGTAGTTCAGGCTTTGGTTAGCTGTGCCAACAAGCATGTCAAGCAGATGTTGTCCCACGAATTGTTCTGCGATTGCTCCCTCATTCACCAGTTTAGATTGTTCCATCTGCACAATACTTTGCCAATTCAATCCAATCAGAGCATTCATCAACCCTACGTCCAGACACAGGAGCTTATAGATTCTATCATCACTTTCGGCCTGCACGGGTAAGCCATTACAGTGGCTATGAGAAACCTTGCTCAGCACTCGCGCCATACAAAGCAGTTCGATGTCAGCCTTTATCGTGGCGCTTTTTTCCGTTCCGGAAAACTGGCTGTATTTGACTTTTTTTCCAACGTGACGAGCGGCAAAATTAAAAACATGCTGGATGCGCGCCATATTCCGTGAGCCGATGTACTTGGGAAGATCCTCGCGGTAGGTGTCAATTATGGAGTTATGCACCGCACTTACTTCCTTCAATCGCTTCGTTTCAGCAAAGACTTTTACTGCTTCGGGCATACCGCCTACAAAAAAATAGTTTCGCAAGAGATCAAGCAAGCGACGATGCACGGCGTTTGGAATTTGCTCACCGATTTGATACTCAAGGATGAGTTTTGCCAGACTGGATTGATTCAATGCTTCAAGAAACTCCGTAAAACACATAGGCCCCATGCGTAAATACTCAACACGTCCCACCGGCATGGAAAATGTCTGGTTCGACAATACAAATTCCATGAGTGAACCGGCAGCCAGTAACGGCAACTCAGCCATATCCTCATAAAAATAACGCAGGGCGGGTATTGCTTCCGGGATTGCTTGAATTTCGTCCATGAAAAGCAATGTATCGGATGAAATCGGCGCCATGCCAGACAGTGAATCCAGCAGGTTAACAATGCTTTGTGGATCAGCCTGTTGGAAAGTGGCGGCCATATCCTGATGGCGCTCCAAATTAATCTCTACTAAAGGCCGCTGTAACTGCTCGGCAAACAACCGTGCGAGCGTAGATTTCCCTACCTGGCGCGCACCTCGCAATATCAGGGGTTTCCTGCTGCTTTTATCTATCCATTGGTTCAGGTAGTTGATCTGTTTACGATGCATCACCGCCTCATCAGTTGCATTATGCGTAATGGGTACACTATACGTTTTAACTGTGAGGTCTATTATACAGGTGTGTTTTAAATACTCAAGGTCTGTTTTATGGGTCTGTTTTAGTTCTTAAAGGTTTAATTTATGGGTATGTTTTATCCTCAATCCCTATCCCCAGGCATCAGATACCAGAGCACTGCCGCAACGATGAACAAGGCCGGCACGTCGCCGACAAGGTTAGCCCGTTCGGTTACATCGATAATGGAATGGTACAACATGACCCCACCATGCACGATATTCGACCAGATGGTGAACCAGATCAGGCTGGCGTGTTCTGCAGGATTTTTTGCCGCCATTATGAGAAAAATTCCCAGGGTGGCGTACACCCCCATGATCATCTGTTCATATTCCGGTTGCCTGGGTGTCCAGGTCCAGCCGGATGACTCAAACACCATCATCAGTAAAGGCACCCCGACCAGGTAGATGATCCCGAAGACATAGAGTGAAATGCTCAGATACTTCTGTTTGTCCGCTTGTTGCATATTAACCCCCGTGGTTGGTGATTTATTTATCAGGCATTTTATCGTTGGCAAGGAGCGCGGTATTATGCTCCCCTTTAGTCAGGGTAGCATGTGAAGCACGTCTGCCCCAACTTACCAGTCGTTATCTTCCAGGTATTGCTCCAGGCTGACGAGCCAGGGATAGTTGCTGCGCAGGCTATCCACGTCCGCGCTGTAGCCCACATCCTCAAACCATTTTTCCATGATGGTCATTTCCTCGCCCTGTTGTGCTTCAAACTCGTCCCAGGGTACCTGCACGTATTTCACTTCTTTCCCGGTGACTTGTGAGAACAGACGGGCTGTTTCCAGTTGGTCGGTTTCATCACCGGCAATATCGAGTGCGACCCCAAGCCATTCGGCAGGGTTGTCAAAGGCCTCGGCAACGAAACGGCCGATATCCTTGACGGAAATGTGCTGCGTGCGCGTTTCCGGAGCAAGCGGCCCATACATCATCCCGCTTTCGATATCGGCGCGAGAGTATTCCCAGTTTTCCATGAACGAGACCGGTCTGACTATTGTGTAAGGCAGTTGTGTGGATTGGATATATTTTTCAATCTCATACTTGCTGTCAAAATGCGGGATACCGGTGTTTTGATCGGCATTGGCCACCGAGGTGTAGACAAAATGGCTCACCCCGGCCTGTTTGGCGGCATCGGCCAGGTTCATTCCCTGGGTAATCTCAGCCTGCTTGCCGTGCTCCCAGAAATTCTGGACGGAAAACACGCCATAAACACCTTGCACGGCCTGGTCTAATGAAGCCGTATCATTGAAATCACCCTTGATCATTTCAACGCCGAGGTCGGCAAGCCGTTGCGCACGGTCGCTGTCCGGATTGCGGGTCAGACCGCGCACCGGATAACCGCGGGATAACAATTCCCTGGCCACTGCCCCACCCTGCCTGCCGGTGGCGCCGGACACCAGGATGAGTTTGTCGGCATTGGCGTTTGTGGTGGTTGCAGGAGCCGCTTCATTGCCCCGCTCGCATGCTGTTGCCGAGAATAAAAACAGCAGGCAAACGAGCAGGTTGCGTAAATTGTAGCTCATGGGAATTCTCATGGTGGTAGTACCCTAACCTGGCAAATCAGAACCCATAGTTCAACAGGAAGTGCCAATAGTATATCCCAATAACGATATGCTCTCGAATTCAAGTTTTACCCAACCGGTTTCTGATAGAATCAGGCCTGTCTTTCACGCGAGGGATACATAGCCATGTTGCTCGGTATCGCAGGTTTTTGCTTATTGTTGATCCTGATCCTCGGGCCGCACCTGTGGACCAGGTACGTTTTCAAACATTATGACGCCTCACTGGACGAGTTGCCGGGTACCGGCGGCGAACTTGCCCGGCACCTGGTTTCCCGTTTGAAGCTGGGCGGTTGCAAGGTCGAGGCGCTGGAAAGCGGCGGGGACCACTACGACCCGGAAAGCAAAGCCGTGTGTTTGTCACCCGGTGTCCATGAGCGTAAATCCTTGACTTCGGTGGTGGTTGCCGCGCATGAAGTTGGTCACGCGCTGCAACATCAGCAGGGCTTCAAGCCCCTGTATCTGCGCTGGAAACTTGCCAGGTATATCGCGCTGACAGAAAAAATTGCATCGATCATCCTGGTCAGCTTCCCGTTTGTCACCATACTGGTAAAATCGCCCCTGGCCGGAGCGCTGATGCTCGGCTCGGGTATCCTGATCCTGCTGTTGCCGGTTATCTTTCACCTGGTGACACTGCCGGTCGAGTGGGATGCCAGTTTCAACCGCGCCCTGCCCTTGCTGATAGACGGCGGTTATCTGCCGCAGAGCGCCGAGCCTGTTGCCCGCCGGATACTCACCGCTGCCGCGCTGACCTATGTTGCCGCCTCGCTGTCAAGCCTGCTTAATTTCCACCGGTGGATCGCGTTTCTGCGCCGGTAAGACCATTATCCCGTGATGCAATCCTTTGTCCGCAATCTGCTGCTCGTGATGCTGCTGCAATTGTCTGGCAGTCCGCTGCTCGCTGCCCCGACTGCCTTGCCCAACATCATCCTGATCCTGGCTGATGACCTGGGTTATGGCGACCTGGGTGTTTACGGGGCCGAACTGGTCAAAACGCCGCGTCTGGACAGTCTTGCCGGGGAAGGCATGCGGCTCACGGACTTTTATGCCAGTGGTAATGTCTGCACGCCTTCACGCGTAGGCTTGCTCACCGGGCGTTATGCCATCCGTAGCGGCCTGGCCGATAAAACCATTACCGTTGATGATACGCGCGGATTGCCGCACGGCACGATGACCATCGCGAGACTGCTGCAACAGCAGGGTTACCATACCGCCCTGGTCGGAAAATGGCACCTGGGCCATGATACGCAGGAGCAACGGCCCAATGCGCAGGGTTTTGACGAATTTTACGGTCTGCTGCATCCCAACGATGTTGAACAGGCCTGGTTTCGGAACACCCGGGCCACTGATGAACCGTTCGAGCAAAGCGCCTTGACCCGGCGTTTTACGGAGGAGGCTATACGGTTTGTCGAAGCCGGCAGGCAACAACCGTTTTTCCTGTTGCTGTCCCATACGGCGCCGCATATCCCCCTGGCGCCAGCGCCTGGTTTTTCCGGCACATCCCGGGCCGGCGCGTATGGGGACGTGGTGCAGGAACTCGACTGGAGCGTAGGCCAGGTGCTGGAAGCAGTACAACGGAATGAGCTTGCAGGTAATACGGTTGTTATCTTTACCAGCGACAACGGCCCCTTCCCCGAAGGCAGCGCCGGCGGCTTGCGCGGCGGCAAGGGCACAGCCTGGGACGGCGGCTACCGCGTCCCCTTCATCGCCCGCTGGCCTGGGTACATTCCTGCTTCCGCAACGGCAGAGGCCATGGCCATGAATATTGACTTGTTGCCCACCATTGCAGAAATCACCGGGATGACCCCGCCCCCTTCCCTGCAACTCGATGGCAGGAGTATCCTCCCTGTTTTAACCGGCGCCACGCACGCATCACCCCATGAGGTATTGTATTTCTTCAACCACGACCACATCGTCGCGCTGCGCACGCAACAGTGGAAAATGGTAGTCCAGGCCAGCTACCGGGATATCCCGCGACGCCTGCCGGAACACAACGTCCTGCTACTGTTCAACATGCGCACAGACCCGCAGGAACGTTACAGCCAGGCCGCGCACCGGCCCGACAAATGGGAGGAATTACAGGGGTATCTCAGGCGTGGGCGGGCGGGATTTGAAAATCAGTAGCGTTGATGAAAGCTTACCTTTGTATAACAGCGCTACCCGAGATGCCGTATTTCGATATTATTGCCCCAGTGCTCATTGAGATATTCCACCACCAGCCGTCGATGGCAGTGATGCGGCTTATCTTCGCTGCATAGCAGACACGAATCTTCGAGTGTTTCAGGCTTTATCCTGTCTTCGATTCGGCGCTCTTCCATCAGTTCAATAAAACGATGCTGATAGTCCTCCCAGCTACCACGCTTTTTCTTGTAGGTATCTAACATGTCCTTGGTTGGGGCAAGGTCTGGAAGGTGTAAGTAATCCATCCCGCAAATTTTCTCCAGAAAGTAAATGAGATCATTCTTTTTTGCGAAACCGGCCAATTGGGAAATGTTATTGAGTCTTACGTCAACCACCCGTTTGACGTCTGCCGCGAGTAACATTTCAAAAAATCGCTCTGCACTCTTCCGGGTAAAGCCAATTGTAAACACTCTCATCGTTGAACCTGCTGCGCTTCATCGGCGCGATCTTTGATGGTGTAGGCAATGAGTTGCTCCCGGGCTATGTGTGCACGCGCTACCGGGTCCCCTGCCGTGTCAAACATATCCTGTTCATGTGTCCCCGATTCTTCGACCAAGCGCTGCATTGCCTCACAGTGTGTTTCCAACTCTCCGTCTGCCAGGATGTGCCTGATATCCATCCCGAATTGTGCGAGTTCACGGGCAACGAGGATAGTTCGATGACAGTTCAGGGGATCTTTCTCTGCACACATCAGGGCGATAGTCCAGTGGCGGCTGCCATCCCGAACCCGCTCTATTCCGGATTGAAACAACGGCGTCCTGGAGAGTGCCTGGTAACTCACCCGGCCGTCCTCATAGCATTCAGGGTCCTTACTGCGTGCGCCAAGTTCTTTACCTAGAAAAACGTAGGCTATGCCCTGCTCCTTGAGGGCATCTGTCAGGACTTCCCGATTGAACTGTGGGCACCGGCGGCTATATGGCGCTGACCTTACGTCCACTACCGCGTTAACCCCGTGCCGTTCCAAAAGCGAAGCGAAGTCCTCGAACGAGTGATTCGAGTGTCCCACAGTGTATAGCCTTGTCTGTTCTGCACCTGTCGCTGTCATGGTTTCTCGATTATGGCTGCAACCAGCTTATAGCAGTATTCACCGAACGGTTCTCCGAGGCTGACCGTCAGATAACTTTCGCCCAGATTATAACAACCATCTTGCCGTGCGAGGTAACGTCGCTCAACACGGGGGTCGGTAACCCACAGGGCATAATCATTGTCATTGAAACGAAACTTTGCTTGTACGCGCCTCTTGGTATTTCCGAAGGCATCACCAGGGGTGAAAACGTCCAACCTTACTTTATCAACACGAAGCAACTTCAGGGAATTTATTTCCTGTTCAGCTTGCTGTAATGGAATTTTATCATTCTTCCCATTATAAGTATTGAAGCCGTCCTGCCACAGAGTCCCGGTCGTCTCCGAGGATAATCGCAGGTCTTCCCAGGAATATTTGCCGACTTTTGACCAGTAATAGTCCGAGTCAAGCAACCAGTTTTCCTGTTGATAATCTTTAGGTCTATGCACTAACAAAGGTACATCTATCACATCCAGAAGTTCAGGATCGCTCCCATCCTGATATTGGCGTTCATACTCCGAAACTTCTTGATTTTCACGGTTACTCACAGGACGAATCCAAGCTCCGGGGTGTCCAGCAACCAATTCGCGCCCAGCGATACAACGACCGGATAGCTTTCGCGAGTTTGCAAGGCAAACAAATCTCTTGGTTACTGACATTTGTAATTCTCCTTATGAATAAGACAAAACGTTTTCGTCATACTCGTCATTGAAACTGATTGTTGATTATAGACCAAAGCATCGATAACAATCAGTTTCACCTGTGAAGACGATCAAAATGCTCCCAGGCATCCTCGATTTCCTTACAAAATTCTTCGTCCGCCACCAGAAACAACCATTTGCGCGCCCGGGTCATCCCGACATACAACCGGTCGAGTTCCAGTTGACGCGCTTCTGTCTCTTCGTCTGTCAGCGGAACAGGATCGGTATTTAGACCGAGGTGCGACTGTGCACTGGCCTCACTTGTCACGCGTGGAAAAAGGCTCTGGCCGATGCGCGGAATGAATACCGCTTCAAACTCCAGCCCCTTGCCCCGGTCAAAAGTGCCTACCCGTACACCCTTACCGAGTCGCTCGTCCCGCATCTGGGACAGAAGAACGGAAGGTATGGAAAATTTTTTACGAAGTGACTCAGAAAGCTGCCCCGAATCTTTATTTTCTCTCGTCAGAATTCCTATCGCTTCAGGTTCGATGCGATCCTTGAAAATCAGTTTCTTTACCTCCTCTGCTATGGCAGGTACTTCGCCTTTTTTTTGCACTCGCAGGATTATCAGCTTGGGTCCATCCGGCAGGTCAAAGCGTTCGGGCCAGGCGGCCCCGTCATCGGCATCCTCCTTGACTGGTATACTGGAACCTCTGATCGTCCTGGCCGCAACCATGATCTGTTCTGTGTTACGGTAATTTATTCTTAGTATCTCGGACCTGCCTTTAACATTTAGTATCTCGGACCTGCCTTTAACATTTAATCCCGCCCAACTTATCAAGTCACCACCCTGGTAAATCCGTTGTGCCGCGTCATCCAGGATTAGAATGCCGTCACTCGGCACCATGTTTTCGGGTGGTCCTGCGACCAGGGCGCGTACTAATTGGATACCTACGGTAGTCATGTCCTGGGCTTCATCAACAACAGCAGCCCGGTATACCGAGTGCTTATTCAGACGTACCCGATCTCGTGCAGAAATAAGAATGTCAGTAAAGTCTACGCAACCAGATTGTTGCATGTAACGGTCCCATGTCTCCCGTAATTCCCAACACTGTTCCCGATCCCGTCGGTTAAAGGAACGTTTACGCCCCAAACGCTGGAAGCGTCCGGTATCAAGATACTCGTCCCTAGTAGCAGCCCTGCCCTTAATCACCCGTACAACCTCATCTTTCAGATAATCTTGTCCACACTTCTCCAAAACTGTGCCACGGATCGTTTCTTGGTACGCTTGCTTGAAGGCCGCATCAATTTTGCCATTATCGAGAAGCAAATCAGAATCGCTGAATTTACGTGCCAGCCGGTCAATATTCCTGAATTCGACATTATCAGGCGCTCCCGGAATTCGTGAATAAAGCTGGCCAAGGTATTCCGTAAGTGATTTGCTGTAAGTGGTAAAGAGAATCTTTCCATCAGAATAACGACGAGCCAATTCTGCCGCGCGCTGCAAAGCGACAACTGTCTTCCCGGTACCGGCGCCACCACGAATGCACGCTTCTGCTGCGTATTTGCGATGTACCAAAAATGTCTGGTCAGAATGCAGGAACAACATCCACTCAGCCAGATTGTCGAATTGCCCAAGGTTTGAGACAAGGGACTCTCCGGCTTTCGGCTGCAGAGGCAGCATGCCATTGGTCATACCTTCGGAACAATCCTGTGTACCGGATGGAACACTGACTTGGTCGAAATCCGTACTGAAACCATGGCGCTGGGACCAATCGTAAGCAGCATCGTGATGATCCATCCAGACCAGCGCAACGATTTCCGGATGTAGAGAGTCAGGTGATACAGCCAGAATGACCCTGATTTCTTTGGACGCGCGAATTGAGCAATGGTTTTGGTCACCTCGATCAAGGCGTTCAAAATTCAGGCTGGGATGGCGCGGATTTTTACTGAACTGCTCGATGGCTTTGTAACAACGGAGTTTCTCCTGCCCAGCCAAATTCGAACTATGAAAACTACGCGAATAAAGCAATTTCATGATGCGCTATCAGTCACGAACAAGGCGAAAAAGACGGATGACAGGCTGCAATATCCGTTTTCTTTTAGCTATATATACCTTGCGTTTGACAGCTTTCTTGAATCCCGTCAATGCTTGGTCCAGGTCTGAGGGGAGCGGCGGCGTTACCTGTTCTTCAATTTGTCTCATCACTTGCTTCCCAGGGGTCGTTCCGTACCCGGTAAGTGTAAAACCAGTCTTTAATAGTGTCTTCTGCTTGTTGCCAACGTTTTTTTGCCGTTTCCGAAGTTAAATCCCAAACCTTGACGTAAAACACGCAGGAATAATCCCGAATTTGTCCGTTTTTACCCATCTCCTTAATCAGCCTTGCAGTTTTATCTAACTCAGGTAGGGTAATACTGCTGGCTGTTTGTAGTGGCGCTAACGGTAATTTTGCATATTCTTCCGCATAGCTAACAGGCGCTGCTTGTCCACTTTCATCTATGGCGCTTCCCGGTGGCGGGTTGCGCAACCTGATGTTCAGGCGCTCGTCGTACACCGCAATGTCCAGCAGATAATCGGGCTTTTCGTAACGCTCGCCGTCTCGAGTTTCAAGCGTGTACCAACAGGGCGGGTCGATACCTTTACTGCTATATCGTCCTGCCTGGGGTTGCGTGGTTGTCCCAGGATATTTATCGCATTCTTTTTTACATTTAGCAGGTGGCTCTGGATCAGTAGTATTTGTTTGCGGCCCTGGCCCAGGAGTATCTTGTGAGCCATTGCCACTCCCAACGGTTGTAATATCAGTCGGAGGTGTCCCGCTCGGGGTTTTAGATTCTTCATTTGTCGGCTTTGCGAATATGGTAGGTGTTTGCGGTTCTGGTTCAGGAGTATCTTGTAGATCATGACCGCTCCCAACAGTCGTAATCTCGTCTGGATGTGGTGTCCCTCTCGGGGTTTCCGGTTCACTTGGCACCTGTGTGCCTGTGGTCTCTTCTTGACCATTTTTCGACGCTTCATTTTTATCAGTTTCAACAGCATACAAAGCCAATAGCAACAGAAATAACAGCAGGATAAAAATTTCTGCGATTGTCAGGCCAAGAGTCAATCCCCTGCGGTACGGTTTAAGATCGGCCATGCGTTCAACTGTCGCGCACCACGCGCGTCAGGTCTTCAATAGCCTGAGTCAAAGACACACGAACTTCTTGTGACATCAATTGCCACTGCTCTGCCTCTTTACGCAATACCACTACCAGATGGTCAAATTGTTGCGTATATTGCGGCATGGTTTCTGTAGCCTTGTTGAGCGAATCGGCAAATGTTCTGGTTGTATCGGGCAAGGTGACTGCCGCCTGCTTTATTCCGTTCACGGTAGCATCAAGAACCGTCAACGTTTGTTGCAGACTGCCTTGCAGCGGGTCAAACCCGGCAGCAAGGGTTTTAGTGTTTCGTGCCGTTGTTTGCAGGTCGTTGACTATATTTTGCAAATCCTGGGTGATTGGATTGATGGATTGCCAATGCTCTGTCACGGCCTGCAGCGCTGTCACCAGTTGTTCAAGTTGTTGCGTATATTGCGGCATGATTTTCGTCGCTTGAGAAAGAGAATCCGAAAATGTTATCGCAGTGTCTGGTAAAACTGCCGTGGCCTGCTCTATTTTGGGCATAGCCTTTTCAAGCAGCACTACCACCTGCTCGACTCCGGTAGTCAGTGAATCGGATTTGGAAGAAAAGGCTTCTGCCTGCCGGGCAGTTATTTGCAGATTATTGACAACATTTTGCAGCGTTGTTGCTGCTTTGCCCAGATCATCAACCATGCTTGCGGACAGTGTCGAGAACATGCGCGCCTGCTCTTCGGCAGCCTCTTTCATTTGCCTGTTTATCTCTGCGCGGGCCTTTTGTGATTCCTGGGTTGTTTCATTGGTAGACTGTATAACGGTATTGCGAAACACACTCACATCTGCAATTGTTTGCGTCAGTTCTGAACGAAGTTTGAATGAGGAGTCGGCGAGGCTCTCTCGTGGCCCGCTGAGTTCTAAACGGTCTTCCTTACCCGGTGTGTAGAGCCAACGTCGTCTACGTTGCAACTGCTTTTCGGCGTTTTCAGCGTCCTCATGCTGTAACAGCAAAACACGAAACAATATACCGAAAATTGTGGAAATAAGCGCTATACCGAAGCTGCCGATTAACTCCTTAGTCCACTCGTCAGCGTTAATCTGCTCGCTATCGAACATGAATAAGGTTACCAGGGAATAAACAAGGGCTACCAGAGTAAAAAGCAGTCCGAGGTAGTAAACGTTGTCCGAGTGATATGAGATGGCGCTATCATTTCGAGCCTTGTAGTAATACCAGCACAGGCAAAGGAAACAGATAGATACAGCCCAAGACGACCCGTGAACCGAGTTACTAACCAAGCCACGCACTACACATGACGATACGCCACCGCCTGACAGCAGAATCACAAAAAGGTTATTGTTGAACCAAGTCACAGCGGTGTTTGCCTGACAACGCGACCACCAAAGGCTTCTATTGCCTGGGTCCACCAGAAATAGTGTTCTGGAGTTTGTTTATTCTCTAACCCGGGTCTACGCACGTAGAACATCCAGACATCCACACCGCTGAGGTTACTACTCATTGCAGCATAACCAGGCATCGATTTGAACGTTGCCATATCTGGCAGTGAATTGTAGTGAGACAAGAGTTCAGAGTTTTGCAGCATGTCCGAAAACAACAGGATGCGCGTCGGTTTTTGTTGTGCCTCGACGCCTAAATTCGGCACATGGCGGGCAGTTACCAATGCGATAGATTCCAGCAAAGGCGACTGCTTGCCTTCAACCTGCTCGTCAAGCCTGGGCAGGGCTCGTATTATCGAATTTTCAAAGCGCCTCCAATTTTCTCGTGCCTTTTTGGGGCTGCTAAAAAAATCGTCTCTCAAAGTACGATCGTCGGGGTTCCCCGGATTGCAAACCCGCAAAGGCCTGCCAATTTCTGTAATTTGGGGCGTCAACTGGTAAACAATCAATTCATGTCCATGTTGCAAGTAATGCTGATTATCAGTATCACGGAATGCTCTGAGCAGATGTTTCAATCTCTCTTGTGCAACCAGAGTTAGCGTGTCCGTGGTGTCTATCAATAGGATAACCTGCTGTTCACTGCCGCTTCTTGGGCAGAGGGTTCGATGGTCAAATTCTTCGTTCGCATCAACTGCTCCTGATAACAACGTTATGATCAAGATACCCGGGAACAAGGGTCGGCGAGTGTGGTGTGTGTTCATAAACTGCCTCGTTCCGGGTCAACGCTTTCGGACGTTACATCTGCGAGTTCTCTGAACTTTTTTCCGGCTGCATCAGCTACCCTGTCAACTTCTGTTCGTGCGTCCTCTGTAGCTTGCACTATCTTCTCAACATTGGTTGCATCCTGAGGGGTAAAATCCGGTGGCTGGGTGAGATGTCCGTCAATTGGTGTATCTGTGCCGAAATAAGCTGGGGGTGGTTCACTACGAGTCTCCAAATTCCGATCCTGATACAACCTCATGAGGCGCGTCTGCTGTGTCGCAAGGGTGGATATCCAGGTTATATAGTTGTTTTGCAAGGTTTCAGCGCGATTGATCAAGTCAGCGCGTTGCGACCGTATATTAACTGTTTTAACACGCTCATCGGCGACTTTGTCCCTGGCAACTTTGATTGTCCGGTCAATTTTTGTCCCTACCGTTTTAATCAACTCAGTGTATTGTTTGTGGGCCAGATTTCGTTCCACATCACGCTTCATATATCCCGGACAAGGGTCCAACATGGAATACCATTTGTAAGTGGAGCCAGCAAAACAACCTATTCCGATGACAATTAGTAAAACAGACAATACTGAGTCTATGCCGAATGGTGAACTTTTGAACCTGTCCATCGCCTGTATCGTGTAGTCAACAAAACCATAATCGACAGGTTCAGAATCGAAAGTATCCCAATTTATAACGTTCTGCCCCTCGTTCGACTTAACCTCGGTAAGCGCATCACGATAATGCCCCACGCCAAAATTGAATATCAAAACAAGAAGGAAAAAGGGGACAGAAATAGACGCCAGCCAGCGTAATTTCCATGAGGTGATATTCTTGTAGCGCCAAAACAACCCAACTATAGCTGCGCCGATCACTACATTGACCGCTGTGATAAGGACCGTCTGACCAAAGGCCGGCAACCAACCTACAAAATCGATCAGCAGGAATGCATTCAGGGCTGCTTCGACTATCAGGATGCTCAACAAAATGATGCCGGACTG
This sequence comes from Gammaproteobacteria bacterium, assembly GCA_965116585.1. Lineage (GTDB taxonomy): Bacteria > Pseudomonadota > Gammaproteobacteria > Eutrophobiales > Eutrophobiaceae > JAAXHV01. The sequence continues at coordinate 111,158 of OZ220714.1, forward strand.
CCAAGGACTATAACTGGCGCTCCGGGTCAAGCGGTTTTCCTGGCGGAATTGTTCGTAGGATTTTTCCGCATCCTGCCACTTACCTTTTTTTATTATTCCCTCCTGTTCGAAGTTGCTTATTTCATCCTCCAACTCCTGTTTCATGTTGTTTTTTACATCATTGATGCCGTTTATTTTTGCTTGCGGTTCCAGGATTTCTTCAAATGGGGTCAAGCGAGCAGAAAAACCGGTAAAATGTCTGGCCAATGCCTGGTGGGTCTGTTGTGCGGTTTGTTTTATTTGTTCCACAATACCATATTCCAGCTCACTCATGCCTGTTGCTTGCGCGGCGGGAAGATTTTTCCGGCCATCTTCAATGCCTTGCTTTGCGATGCGCTTCTTTTCTTTGTCAATATTCACCGTCAGGAGAATTTCCTGGCGCTCATCGAAAGCGTTATTTCTCAGGCGTATTGTCATCATTGGTTTCATCACGTAACAGAATATTACAAAAAATGGTAACTACTCACCCCCTCCCCACTAATTCTACCTGAATTTGCAACAAGGGGTGCTTGACATCATAGTTTTCTGGCGCTATGGTAGGCGCCATGGGGCATGCGTATCTCGGTTCGAAAGCGACGACGGGGCTGTGCCAACCGTTGATTGCCATGATGCCGCCGCACAGTGTGTACATTGAGACACACTTGGGCGGCGGGGCGATTATGCGGCGCAAGCCGGCGGCGCTGCGCAACATTGGCATTGACATGGATGGGCGGGCGCTGTCGGCGTTCGAGTGTGCGTATCCGGTGGAGCTGGTGCAGGGGTGTTGCCACCGGTTTTTAGCGGACTTTCCGTTCGACGGCACGGAGCTGGTGTACAGCGACCCGCCGTATTTGCAGCGTGCCCGCAAGTCGGGGCGGGGTTATCGGCACGACTACGAGGAGGGCGACCACGAGGCCTTGCTGGCGCTGCTCACGGGGTTGCCGTGTGCGGTGATGCTATCGGGGTATCCCTCGGCGTTGTATGACGCGCGGTTGTGTGGCTGGCGCTGCGTGTCGCTGCAGGTGATGAATCAGGCCGGGGTGGTCACGGAGAAGGTATGGTTCAACTTTGCCCCGGACCGGGTGCACTGGGTGCGTTATGCGGGGCGCAACTTCACGCACCGCCAGCAGGTCAAGCGCAAGGCGGCGAGCTGGGGCCGGCGGTATCGGGAGTTGCCGCCGGCGGAGCGCCTGGCGGTGCTGGCGGCGATGATGGCGGTGGAGGCGGAGTGAGGGCATGGCGAGCGTGAACAAGACCTCGCTGCGCACGGAGTTCGAGGCCATCAAGACGCGCTTTGCGGCGCTGTGTGCGGAGGGCAAGCTGAGTCCCGAGGGCCGCGCCCTGTTCGAGGCGATGCTGCTGCTGTTCGAGTTGCTGCTGGCGGTGTTGATGGAGAAGGCCACGCCGAAGGGAACGCATAACTCGGGCCTGCCGAGTTCCCAAACCGGGCCGGACGAGACCGCACGCCGGCAGACCGGCGCCAAGGGCAAGGGGCCGGACCACCGTGCCGCACGGGGCGAGTCAACCCGCGTGGTGGTCGAGACCCGCACCGCCGCGGTCACCGAGTGCCGGGCCTGCGGGCGCGACCTCAAGGACCTCCACCCCAGCGGCCACGAGCGGCGCGTGAAGGTCGATATCGTCTTCGAGACAACCGAACTGACCGTGAAGGCCGACATCAAGACCTGCCCGCGCTGCCGTACCGAGACCCGCGGGCCGTTTCCGGACACGATGCCGGGCCCCTTGCAGTACGGCCACGGCATCGTGGCCTTCGCCACGCACCTGCTCACCGCACAGATGCTCTCACTGCGGCGCGCCGCTCAGACCCTCAAGGCGCTGACCGGGCGCACCATCGCCGAGGCGACCTTGCTGGCTTGGCTCTCACGCCTGCACGAGGCCCTGGCCGAGTGGGAGGGGGCCGCCATTGAGCGCCTGCTCGCCGAGCCGGTGCTGCACGCCGATGAAACCGGCCTGCGCATCGACCGTAAGACCCACTGGCTGCACAGCGTCAGCGCCGGGAACCTGACCGTAAAGCGCGGCCACCGCAAACGGGGCCGCGAGGCCCTCAAGGACATCGGCATCGTCCCCCGCTATGGCGGTATCCTCGTCCACGACCGCTGGGCCAGCTACTTCGCCTGGGAGAACTGTGAACACGCCCTGTGCGGCAGCCACCTGCTGCGCGACCTGGCCTTCATCGAAGAGGCCCACGGCCATACCTGGGCAACACGTCTGGGCAACCTCCTGCTCACTACCTGCCGCACCGTGCGTGACCACCCGAACAAAGCGCTCAGCGACCCCGACTACAAAGCCCTGCGCACACGCTACCGCACCCTCCTCACACAGGCCAGACGGGAACTCCCCACACCCCCTCAGCGTCTCACCGGACAACGCGGACGTATCGCCAAATCCGATGCGCAAAACCTGCATGAAGCCCTCGTCAAGTATGAAACCGACGTGCTGCGCTTCGCCCGCAACCCCCAGGTCCCGTTCACCAATAACCGCGCCGAGCGCGACCTCCGCATGGCCAAGGTCAAGCAGAAAGTCGCCGGGTGCTTCCGTACCCCCCACTACGCCGCCGCCTACTGCCGCATCTCCAGCTACTTGCAGTCCATGGCGCTGCAGGGCTACAATCCCCTCACCGCCATCGAGATAGCGCTCAACGGCAATGCCGCCTCCATGGTAGAGAAACCACCCCAGAATAACCCGGACGACCAGGACCAGGATAAGGGGGGCGAGTAGTTACAAAAAATGTATCATATCCTGTCCTGTAATTTTTGCAGTACACTGACGAGCGTTAATCAACCATCCATTTTACCCACTGCTGTTCCCACTTCTACAGCTACCATTTCTCATCTGGCTGCAACAACGCGTCTTCCGGTTCCCAGATATCTTCAGGATTCCAAGGGCATCCTTGTTCTTGCTCCCACCGCTGTTCCGTCTCCCATTCCGCCCACTGTTGTGCTTGCCATTCCATCTCTTCCTGCTCCCACCGCTGTTCCGCTTCCCATTCCTCCTGTGCTTCACGGATAAGTCGTTTTACTTCTTCCTCTAGCCCAGCCTGCGCCTTTTGTTCCTGTTCCCACACCCATTGTTGCCACTTTTCTTCCCGCACCCACCGCTGCTCCCACTCCCATTGCTCCAGTCGCAGTTGCCACAATGCTTTGTTTTCGTTGTGAGATATCATCAAAGTTTTTCTCGTAGGGGGAGGTCATGAAAACTCTATCATGAATTCCCACCATAGATGACTAATAACTGTAAGCCGTCCTGCTACTGTTCAACATGCGCACAGACCCGCAGGAACGTTACAGCCAGGCCGCGCACCGGCCCGACAAATGGGAGGAATTACAGGGGTATCTCAGGCGTGGGCGGGCGGGATTTGAAAATCAGTAGCGTTGATGAAAGCTTAACTCTTTATCCCAGCGCCATATTGTTACGCAGCCGTCTTGATAATTTCAATCCCGGAAAATGATGCCGTATTTATTTCATCATCATCAAGTATCTCAACATGAAGTTCTATTGCTTCATGGATAAGTCGTTTTACTTCTTCTTCTGTCGCTCCAACAGCAACACAACCAGGCAAATCAGGAACGTGGGCCCCAAAACTGTTTTCACCTTTTTCCAGGATAACGGTGTACTTCATAGACATTCCCTCATATCTTTAATCCAGTCTGCTTGAGTATGGCATGCAACGTACCTTTGGGCATGTCCGTACCGGGTTTTCCTGCTATCGTTACCGTACCGGGTTTTTGTGGATGCTTATATTGCCTGTGACTGCCCCGCATCCTGACAAGATACCAACCATCATTTCTGAGTAATTTCAGTAGTTCCCTTACTTTCATTCCATTGCCCCATATTGAAATTCATTACGACATTATAAACGGGCTGATATAGCAATCTCAAGCATTCACATACTGCATTCACATACTGCGCCGGTACTGCCCGCCCGTGGCAAAGAACGCTTCGGTCAGTTGGCCCAGGGAACAGTAGCGGGTTGCGTCCATCAGTGCGGTAAATACGTTTTCGTTGTTGATCACTGCGTTGCGGACGCGTTGCAGCGCGGGTTCTGCCTGTTCACGGTTGCTCTCTTCAAATTCCATCAGTCGTCTTAGCTGGTTCTGTTTTTCTGCGTCTGTCGAGCGGCTCAGCAAGGTAGATGTCTGTTCTTCTTCATCCGGATTAAGGAAGGTGTTGACGCCAATGACGGGGTAACTGCCGTCGTGCTTCTTGTGTTCGTAATACAACGATTCATCCTGGATTTTGCCACGCTGGTAGCCGGTCTCCATGGCGCCCAGGACACCGCCGCGGGCGGAGATGTGTTCGAATTCCTGCAACACCGCCTCTTCCACCAGGTCGGTCAGTTCCTCAATGATGAACGAACCCTGGTTTGAGTTCTCGTTCATGGCCAGGCCCCATTCCTTGTTGATGATCAACTGGATCGCCAGCGCGCGCCGCACGGAAGCTTCCGTTGGGGTAGTCACGGCCTCGTCAAACGCATTGGTATGCAGGCTGTTGCAGTGGTCATACACGGCAATTAATGCCTGCAAGGTGGTGCGAATATCGTTAAATGCCATCTCCCGTGCATGCAGGGAGCGTCCGGAGGTCTGGATATGGTATTTCAGCTTCTGGCTGCGTGCGCCGGCGCCGTACCTGTCGCGCAAGGTGATGGCCCAAATGCGCCGCGCCACCCGGCCCAGTACCGTGTATTCCGGGTCCATGCCATTGGAAAAGAAAAATGACAGGTTGGGAGCGAAATCATCGATATGCATGCCCCGGGCCAGATAGGCTTCCACGAAGGTGAACCCGTTAGCCAGGGTAAAGGCAAGCTGCGAGATGGGATTGGCTCCGGCTTCGGCGATATGGTAGCCGGAGATAGACACCGAATAAAAGTTGCGGACGTTGTTGTCGATGAAGTACTGTTGGATGTCCCCCATCATACGCAGGCTGAATTCCGTGGAGAAAATACAAGTATTCTGGCCTTGATCTTCCTTGAGGATATCAGCTTGCACGGTGCCGCGTACGTTTTCCAGGGCGAAGGAACGGATACGCAAGGTCTCTTCGGCATCCGGCTCCCGCTGATGCTCCTGCCTGAACCTGTGCAGTTGCTGGTCGATTGCCGTATTCAGGAAAAAGGCCAGGATGGTGGGCGCCGGCCCGTTGATGGTCATGGACACCGAAGTGTCGGGGTCGCACAGGTCAAAGCCCTCATACAGGACTTTCATATCGTCCAGGGTGGCGATGGAGACGCCGGAATTGCCGACCTTACCGTAAATATCAGGCCGTTCGTCCGGGTTGAAACCGTACAGGGTTACTGAATCAAATGCTGTAGAAAGCCGTTTTGCCTCAGAGTGTTCCGATAGTTTCTTAAAGCGCAGATTGGTTTTGAATGGGTCTCCTTCGCCGGCAAACATCCGGGTCGGGTCCTCATTATCCCGCTTGAATGGAAATACCCCGGCCGTGAACGGGAAATAACCCGGCAGGTTTTCCTGCATTAACCAGTGCAGCAATTCGCCCTGATCCGAGTACCCGGGCAGCATGACCCTGGGAACCACCGTGCCGGACAACGTCGTGTACGTGGTCCTGGTCCTGATCTCCCGGTCTCTTACCTTTGTCACAAACTCCTCGTTGCGGTACTGCTCGCTGAGCGCCGGCCAGGCGTCCAGCAATGCCCTGCACTGCCGGTCCAGCGACTTCTCTTTCTGTTGCGCCAGTTTTTCCAACGCCGCGCAGGCGGCAGGCGCAGCATTATCAGACTGCAACATGGCCGCGCTGGCCTGTAATTGCTGCCGTTCCCGGGCAATCAGCGCCTGTTCCCGCGCGTGTTGATGATACTGCCGGACTGTCACGGCAATCTCTGCCAGGTAACCCTGCCGATGTGGCGGTATGATGACGGAGCGTTCGCTTGAGGTTTTGTCACCCTCAACAGGCAGCACACTCTCGAATTCAGGTAGCCCTTTGTCTCTCAGCACAGGCAGCAGGCCCTGGTACAGTGCGGTGACACCTGAATCATTGTATTTTGCGGCAATGGCGCCGTACACAGGCATCTCCTCAGGCGACAGGGAAAACTGCGCACGGTTGCGTTGCAGTTGCTTGGCCACGTCCCGGTGTGCATCCTCAGCGCCCTTACGATCAAACTTGTTAATAGCCACGGCTTCGGCAAAATCCAGCATATCGATTTTTTCCAGTTGGCTGGCCGCGCCAAACTCCGGAGTCATGACGTACAAGGGTATATCCACCAGGGGAACAATCCCGGCATCACCTTGGCCAATACCGGGTGTTTCGACGATAATCAAATCATATCCTGCTATTTTCACCGTATTTATGATATCCGGGAGATAGTCAGGTATCTCACTGGCAGCAGACCGGGTAGCAAGGGAACGCATGAATATCGTGTCGTGATAAATCGAGTTCATGCGGATACGATCACCCAGCAACGCCCCGCCGGTTTTCCTGCGGGTCGGGTCGATTGCCAGCACGGCAATCCTGAGACTGTCCCTGCTGTCCAGGCGAAACCGCAGAATCATCTCATCGGTCAGCGATGATTTGCCGGCGCCACCCGTGCCGGTAATACCCAGGACCGGCGTGTGGTTACCAACAGTGAGGGCCTCCTGCCTCAATGCAGACACTTGTCCGGCGCTGAGCCGGTCGTTCTCCAGTGCGCTGATGGTCTTGGACAGGGTGATTTCATTGCCTTGTCGTAATTCATCCGGCTTCCAGCAGAAGGGGACGACTGTCTCCGTAGCGTGCGGCAAACCGGCAGTACAGGTTGTCAGCATGTCGTCAATCATCCCTTGCAAGCCCAGGTTATGCCCATCCTCCGGCGCATAGATACGCTGCACGCCGTATTCCTGCAATGCCTGAATTTCATCAGGCACTATCACCCCACCACCCCCTCCAAATACCTTGATATGGGCGGCATCGTGTTCCCGGAGCATATCGATCATGTATTTGAAGTATTCAACATGCCCACCCTGGTAAGAACTTACGGCAATGCCTTGTACGTCTTCCTGCAAGGCCGTCCTGACAATCTCATACACGGAACGGTTGTGCCCCAGGTGAATCACCTCTGCCCCGGACTGTTGCAATAACCGCCGGATAATGTTGATAGCCGCGTCATGCCCGTCAAACAGGCTGGCTGCGGTAACAAAACGTAGCGCAGGATGCGGATGATCTGTATGCGTAGTCATGCTGGTTTGGCCGTTTTGATTTGATCGGGGTCTGACTATGAATTATAATCACATTAACGTAAACGTCAATAGTCAGGGCTCCACTATAATAAACAGTTTACGTAAAGTGGAAAATAACTTCATAAATTACTTTAATCTAACATGTCAAACAAAGCTATTAATGAAGATTTATCAAAGAGTTATAATAGAAAACTATATTCTATATCGGACCTGTCACAGGAATTTGATCTGACCACACGGGCAATCAGGTTCTACGAAGACGCCGGCTTGTTGACTCCTTTGCGACAGGGACGTAACCGCTATTACACCATGCGCGCACGCACGCGCCTGAAGCTGATCCTGCGTGGCAAACGCCTGGGTTTCACGTTGAACGAGATTGGCGAGATGTTCCGGCTGTACGATTCCAAGCCGGGAGAGGCAGCCCAACTGAACCATATTATGGATAAAATCAATGAGAAGATGGGCCTGCTGGAACGGCAACTGGAAGATATACAGATTGTAAAACAGGAATTAGAGGAGTTCAGGCAGCAATGTCAGGTACGGTTGGAACAGATGGGCGATGACATAGTATAATCCAACTCTTTCGATCTATGGAATAAGCGCCTTATGTCGGTGGATAAGTACAACATGCAGGACTACCAGCAAACGTATTCCTCGTTTCAATGGGAACGCCCGGAAAAATACAACTTTGCCCGTGACGTCATTGATCGGTGGGAACCTGACAAGCCGGCCCTGTTCTGGATTGATGATGCGGGCGCTGAGGTAAGCAGAACTTTTGGCGATATTAGTGAGACATCACGCAGGTTATGCAACGTGTTGCGCCAGGCTGGTGTCAGTACGGGTGATACGGTCATCGTGATGCTGCCCCGGGTTATCCCCTGGTGGGAGACGTTTACCGCCACCTTGCGCATGGGTGCGGTGATATCGCCGGGCACCGTGCAGTTATCCGGGAAAGATCTGGCATACCGTATTAATGCGGCGCAGGCTACCTGTGTAATCACCGACAGCGCCAATGCCGCCAAGGTGGACGCGGTGCTTGACAAGTGCCCTACCCTGCTGGCGCGCATTGTTACGGATGGCCAACGCGCGGGCTGGATTGACTACCGGGAGGCTGTGGCGGCGGCCTCGCCTGAATTTGACACGGTGGATACCAATGCAGATGACGAAGCCATCTGTTACTTTACCTCCGGCACCACCGGCTACCCGAAGATGTGCATCCATACGCACAGCTACGCCATCGGCCACCGCATCACCGGCGAGTTGTGGCTGGACCTGAAGCCGGACGACCTGCACTGGAACCTGAGCGACACCGGCTGGGGCAAGGCGGCCTACAGCAGCTATTTCGGCCCGTGGTTGTGCGGAACAACCCTGTTTATTCATCACAGCAGCGGCTTTAACCCAGGCCAGACCCTGGAACTGCTGGAAAAATACCCCGTTACTACATTCTGTGGCGCGCCTACCATTTATCGCATGTTGGTGCTGGAAGATCTCGACCGGTACCAGTTCAAAACCCTGCGACACTGCACCGGCGCGGGAGAACCGCTTAACCCTGAGATTATCGGAACCTGGAAAGCGGCTACCGGACTGACCATCCGGGACGGCTACGGACAGACCGAGTCGGTCATTCTGTGCGCCAGCTTTCCCTGTATTGAACCCAGACCCGGTTCCATGGGCAAACCGGCGCCAGGGATCGACCTGCAGGTGATCGACGATGCCGGCGCGATCGTGACCGCGGACCAGGAAGGCGATATTGCCATGCGCATCCGGCCAGAGCCGCCCCAGGGGTTTTTTCGTGAATACCGTAACGATCCCGAACGCACCGCGGCCACCCGCCGCGGAGACTGGTATGTGACCGGCGATCGCGCCTACCGGGACGAAGATGGTTATTTCTGGTTTGTCAGTCGCGCCGATGACGTGATTCTCTCTGCCGGCTACCGCATTGGCCCCTTTGAAGTAGAGAGCGCGCTGATAGAACATCCGGCCGTGGCCGAGTCCGCCGTTGTTTCCAGCCCTGATGAGACGCGCGGCGAGGTGGTGAAGGCCTTTGTGGTACTGGCGCCGGGTTATAGTGCCTCCGCTGAATTGAAACAGGCACTCCAGGAACACGTGAAGCAGGTTACCGCACCCTACAAATACCCGCGTAGAATCGATTTCATCGATACCTTGCCCAAGACCGTCAGCGGCAAGATCCGCCGGGTGGAACTGCGTGAGCAGGAATGGAGTTAGCGCCTGCCGATAACGATGTCCTGGCCGGCCGGCCGGCGCTGATCCGGCAACTGCGGGCAATACTCCCTGATGACTGCGTGATTGCCGATGAAGCGGCGTTGCGCGCCTATGAGACTGATGCGCTTACCGCGTATCGTCAGGTACCCATGCTGGTTGTGCTGCCGGAGACAACGACCCAGGTTGCCGAAGTACTGAAACTGTGCAATAACCTGAACGTCAAGGTAGTGCCCAGGGGCGCCGGCACCTCTCTGTCCGGCGGCGCCCTGCCCCTGACCGACGGCATCGTGCTTGGCCTGGGCAAGTTCAACAAAATTCTTGAGGTGGATTTTGACAACCGTTGCGTGGTCGCCCAGTCCGGTGTCACCAACCTGGCGCTTACCGAGGCGGTCAGACACCGGGGCTACTACTATGCCCCGGACCCGTCCAGCCAGATCGTCTGCACTATCGGCGGTAACGTCAGTGAAAATTCAGGCGGCGTACATTGCCTCAAGTACGGACTGACCACCAACAACGTGCTGGGAATTGAACTGGTCACCATGGACGGTGAGATCCTGCGCCTGGGCGGCAAGTACCTGGACCCGGCCGGTTATGACCTGCTCGGCATCATTACCGGTTCGGAAGGCTTGCTGGGCGTGATCACCGAAGTGACGGTCAGGATCATACGCGCGCCGCAGACCGCAAAAGCCATGCTGCTGGGCTTCCCCGACAATGAAAGCGCGGGACAGTGCGTGGCCGGGATCATCAGCGCTGGCATCATCCCCGCCGGTATAGAAATGATGGATGAGTTCGCTATCAAGGCCGCGGAGAACTTTGTCCATGCCGGTTACCCGGTGGACTGCCCGGCCCTGGTACTCACCGAACTGGACGGACCGGAGGGTGAGGTCAGCGAGTTAATCGAACAGGTGCGCAAGATTGCCGGTGACTGCCAGGCAAGTTTTATCAAGGTGAGCGAAACGGAAGCAGAGCGTGAGCGTATCTGGGCCGGCAGAAAAGCGGCCTTCCCCGCCCTGGGGGATATTTCACCGGATTACTATTGCATGGACGGCACCATCCCCCGCCGTGAACTCTCGCATGTACTGACCCGCATCCGGGAGTTGTCGCAACAGTATGGCCTGCGCGTGGCCAACGTGTTCCATGCCGGTGACGGCAACCTGCACCCGCTCATCCTGTTTGACGCGAATGACGCGGAACAACTTGAAAAAGCGGAAGAATTTGGCGCCGATATACTGCGGCTGTGTGTGGACGTCGGTGGCGTTTTATCCGGGGAACACGGTATCGGTATTGAAAAGAAAGACCTGATGCCCGTGATGTTCAACGAGGCCGACCTGCAACAGCAACAACGAATAAAATGTGTTTTCGATCCGGTAGGGCTGCTGAACCCCGGCAAGGTCTTCCCCACCCTGCACCGCTGCGCCGAACTGGGCAAACTGCACGTGCATAAGGGGAATATCCCGTTTCCTGATATACCGAGGTTTTGAATAATCCACGGATGACTATGAGTGACCAACACTTTGCCCCGGAATCTGAACACCAGATTGAAGAACTGGTGCAATGGGCCGTTGCTGAGGGAAAGACCCTTGCCATTCAGGGGAAAAATACCAAGCGGGGCTTTGGCTTGCCGGTTGCAGCCGATTGTGTGTTGTCCATGGAGAAACTTGCCGGCATTACCGAGTATCACCCGGAGGAACTGGTCATGGTCGCCCTGCCCGGCACGCCGTTGACAGAGGTACGACAGGCATTGGCCCGGTATAACCAGCATCTTGCGTTCGAGCCACCGGCGTTGAACCGGATGTACCAGATCGATGAGGAAGGCAGCATAGGTGGCGTGTTTATGGGCAACCTGGCCGGTCCCGGCAGGTTCAGGGCTGGCAGCGCACGCGATCATATCCTTGGCGTACGGGCCGTCAACGGGCGCGGCGAACTCTGGAAATCCGGCGGCAAGGTCATCAAGAACGTCAGCGGTTACGACATGTGCAAGTTACTGGCCGGTTCCTGGGGCACCCTGTCCGTGGTGACGGAACTGGCCTTCAAGGTTCTGCCGGCGCCGCCGGTATCCCGGAGTCTGGCCGTATCGGGGTTGTCGCCCCGGCTGGGACTGGCTTTGCTGGCGCAGGTTATCTCCACCCCTTGCGAGGCCTCCGGCCTGGCCTACCTGCCTGCCGCAGCACTGGCGGCAATCAAGCAAGGCAATATGTCCCTGAACGAGCAACCCTTCACCTTGATCAGGCTGGAAGGAACGGAGTTGTCCGTCACTGAACGGATGCAATCCATCAATAAATGGCTACCATTGGATTGCAAACACTATATGCTTGAGCAGGTAGAGTCAGAGTTAGCCTGGGCGTGGGTACGCGATGTGGCGCCACTACTTGATTGGCAACGCACCCCGACCATCCTGAAAATATCGCTCCCTCCGGCATCGGCATGGGACCTGACCCGTTTCATCGACGAGCTACACGGCTGTCTCTGGTACCTGGATGCGGCCGGAGGCTGGCTCTGGGTGGGTATCTGCCAGGCTGCCGGAGAAGACAAACTGTATGCCATAAGACGGGAAGTCGATACTATTGGTGGCAGTACAACCCTGTATCGAGCGCCACTCCCTGTTAAACAGAAGGCCGGCATCTATTCGTTTCCGGACGAGTCGCTCAAACGCTTGAACGGGAAAGTCAAAAACAGCTTCGACCCGAACAATATTTTCAACCCGGGCAGACTCTACGGCACCTGACCATGCGCACCGAATTCACCGCGGCACAACTGGCCGACCCCGCCCTGGAAGATGCCAATAGTATCCTGCGCAAATGTGTGCACTGTGGATTTTGCAATTCCACCTGCCCCACCTTCAAATTGATCGGGGATGAACTGGACGGACCGCGCGGGCGCATCTACCTGCTGAAAAACCTGCTGGAACAGGAGGAAACGCCCTCGGAGCAAGTCGTCACTCATATCGACAGGTGCCTGTCCTGCCTGTCCTGCATGAGTACCTGCCCCTCCAGCGTCAACTACATGCACCTGGTGGATGCCGGACGCGGCTACATCGAGAAAAAATTCAAACGCCCGCTACCGGAGCGACTGTTCCGGAGTTTGCTGGTATCGTTCCTGCCCCATCCGCAGCGCTTCCGCATGCTGCTGCCCCTGGCGTGGTTGCTGGCACCCTTCAGGAAGCTATTGCCAAAGCGGCTTGACTACGCCCTCAAGCTTGGTTCCCCGGCAAAACAGAAATCAGCGCCATCACACCCTCTGAACCGGAACAGTACCGGCAAACCCGTCGGACTGCTTGCCGGTTGCGTGCAACAGGTAATGGGAACCGGGATCAATGACGCCAGCGTGCGCCTGCTGGAACGGTTTGGCTACCAGGTGCACCTGCTCGCCGATCCGGCCTGCTGCGGCGCCATTGAGCATCACCTGGGCCGGACAGACCTGGCAGAGAAGCGTTTTCGGCAAAACATTACTGCCTGGACCAGACATGTGGAGGCACTGGAACTGGAAGCGCTGCTGGTCAATGCCTCCGGTTGCGGTACCATGCTGAAAGACTACGGGCACGTGTTCCGTAATGACCCTGCCCTGGCGACCAAGGCAGGGAAAATCAGCGCTGCTACCCAGGATATCGCCGAGTTCTTATCCGCTCGGCATACCCTGGACGGAAATGATGCGGTTAAGGAGGTCCGTGTCGCCTACCAGAGTCCCTGCTCCATGCAACACGGACAAAACATTGAGCGGCAGCCCATAACGCTGCTCGAACAGGCTGGTTTCACCGTGCTGGAACTCCCGGAAAAATACATGTGCTGCGGTTCGGCCGGCACCTATAATCTCCTGCAACCGGACATTGCAAACAAACTGGGGGAAAGAAAAGCCGAGCACGTTGACCAGGCCAAAGTGGATGTAGTCGCCAGTGGCAACCTTGGCTGCATGACACACCTGCGCCAGTTTACCGGCGTCCCCATCGTGCATACAGTAGAACTACTGGACTGGGCAAGGGGAGGGCCGAGGCCGTTTTAGAACCGTATCCGGGAAATTTGAAAAGGCCTGCTATAATCCAATGATGTCCACCACCGCTGTGAGTATGGTTGATACGCTATGAGCAAGTCACATCGCCCCGTTGTTCCCGATGACGATAATCCAGGCCTGTTCCAGGCCGTCTGCAGGTTTATCCCCATGATTGTAGCTTACTCGCTACGGCACCTGACGCAAGGCGCGGTGGTACGTTATAAATTGAAGCGTCGTGCAGCAAAAGGTGAGAAATGGATCATCGAAGAGTAGCGTGGTTGGCTGAATGAAACTCTATTCAAAGGCACCTGAAGAAGCGACTATCCGCTACCGGAATCCGCCCGCATCGGGGAATGCCATCAACGGCCTGGGGGAAAAGGAGTTCCGACGCGCTGGTTATGTCTTTCATTCCAACGTCAAATCCGGCCCCCTGCCGTTTGACAAGATGCAGGAAATATTCAGGTACAGCTATCCTGCCCGCATGCTGCCCATGATTATCCAAGCCGCCTGGGCAACGTTCAGGCCCCAGGGAAAGCTCAGTAATAACCGGCAGCACGTTACCGATGCTGAAAAAATGACTCAACAGATAAAAGACAAAGCGCAGGAACTCGGCGCCGGAGTTGTAGGCATCTGCGAATTGAAAGATGAGTACCTGGTCGAAGGCGCAACAACCGGATACCGCTATGCCATATCGCTGGGGTTGCCCATGGACCGGGAGAAAATGCTGCACGCGCCGAGCTATGCCAGCGCCAGGGAGGTGCAAAGAGTATACATCAAGGCCTCTTATTTAACGGTTGACCTGGCGCGGCACATCCGCGCCCTGGGCTGGCCCGCGCAAGGTTTGCCGGTTAACAGCAGTAGTGAATACCTGCACATTCCTATCGCCATTGCCGCCGGTCTTGGTGAACTGGGCAAGCACGGTTCACTGATTTGCAAGGAATACGGTTCCAACTTCAGGCTGACCACCGTCGTCACTGACCTGCCGCTGGTGGCGGATGAAGCAGTGGATATCGGTGTGGATGACGTTTGCGCGACCTGCCGGGCCTGCACTGACGCCTGCCCTCCCGATGCTATTTTTCATGAGAAACAGTGGGTGCGCGGCACAAAAAAATGGTACGTCGATTTCGACCTGTGCACCCCCTATTTCAGCAGCACCCACGGCTGCGGAATATGCCTGGAAGTCTGCCCCTGGTCGGAACCGGGAAGAGGGCCTGGCCTGTCTGAAAGGTTGTTGAAACTACGCCGGAAGAAAAGCAGGAGTTGATGGTGCCCAGGGCCGGACTCGAACCGGCACGGAGTTTCCCCCGAGGGATTTTAAGTCCCTTGTGTCTACCAATTTCACCACCCGGGCCCCGGGTAAGACAATGGAGGCTGGAGTCGGAATCGAACCGGCGTCGACGGCTTTGCAGGCCGCTGCATAACCACTCTGCCACCCAGCCTGGGTTTGTCTCTGAGGCAAATTAAAAAACCCCGAGACTGGTCTCGGGGCCGAGTTTGGAGCGGGAAACGAGACTCGAACTCGCGACATTCACGTTGGCAACGTGATGCTCTACCAACTGAGCTATTCCCGCAATCGTCATCTTCCCTGGCTGTTTCCGTCACGAGATCAATGGCTTGAGACAAGCTGAGACCGCGCTCCCTGTATCAACTTGGTGATTATAGCCGGTTTAGCCGGACTGTCAATATCTGATAAGGAGGATCGCTCCGTAATTTGATCAATCCCCACCCTCAGGTATTCTCTTTCAGCTTCGGCCAGGCGCTGCTCAGGTATTGACTCATTGATACCAGGGTCAACAGTGCAGCAATGTATAACAGCGCCAGACCCAGGGTGTGGATGGGGATGTTGTACAACGGTTCGTGATAGATTAACAACGGCAGGGCCGTCATCTGGGCGATGGTCTTGATCTTGCCGTAAACGGATACAGCCACCTTGCTGCGCGCGCCCAGTTCCGCCATCCATTCACGCAAGGCGGAAACAGCAATCTCGCGGCCTATGATAACGGCAGCCGGCAAAGTCAGCAGTATGCCGGGGTTGCGCTCGACCAGCAGCACCAGCGCCACTGCCACCATCAGCTTGTCGGCAACAGGATCAAGAAACGCGCCTAGTTTTGAGGTCTGTTGCAGTTTACGCGCCAGGAAACCGTCCAGCAGGTCGGTAATGGCCGCGATGACAAAGACCAGGCAGGCAACCTGGTTGCTCCCGTCGAACGGCAGGTAAAAGATCACTACGAAAACAGGGATTAACCCAATGCGAAACAGCGTGAGAATATTTGGCAGGTTCATTTTATAACAATATGATTTGTATGCATTTTGTATATTGATAATCTGGCTGACGTAATTTTCTATTCATCTCCATGAAACGAGGCATAGATTTTTACTGCCAGATTCTTACTGATTCCGGGCGCCCGGGCAAGTTCTTCTACACCGGCCCTGGAAACAGCCTGGAGACCGCCGAAGTAGCGGATAAGATCACGCCGCCGTTTGACGCCAACACCCTCCACGTCCTCCAGCGTCGATTTCGTGCGCTTGCGATTGCGTTGTTGTCTGTGTCCGGTGATGGCAAAACGATGCGCCTCGTCACGTATCTCCTGGATCAGGTGCAGGGCTGATGAAGCAGGCGGCAAACTTGTTTCGCTGTTCCCATCGGAAAAAATCAATCTCTCCATGCCGGGTTTTCTTGACTTGCCCTTGGCCACGCCGAGCAGTGTTATCTCATCGAGTTGCAGTTCCTCTGCCACTGCCCTGACGGCGCTGACCTGGCCCTTGCCGCCGTCGATCAGAATCAGGTCGGGCAACTTCCCCTCTTCTTTTTTTATGCGGGAATAACGCCGGTTAAACGCCTGGGAGATGGCTGCGTAATCATCACCGGCCGGCACGTCCTTGATATTGAACTTACGATAGTCGGCCTTCACCGCGCCGTCGTGATTAAAAACTACACACGAGGCGACCGTAGCCTCACCACCGGTATGGCTCACGTCAAAGCACTCGATGCGTTCCACCGGTTCACTCAGCCGTAGGGCAGTCTGTAAGTTCTCAAAGCGTGAAATATATTTGTCCCTGGAGGAAAGACGGGTCTGCAACGCTATGTTCGCATTGTTCAAGGCCATTTCCATCCACTTCTTCCTTTCGCTGCGGTGGTTATGTTTGATTTTCACCGCTTTGCCCGCCCTCTCACTGAGCAAAACCATTAACGTTTCTGCGTCCGTGACCTGGTGGCTTAACAGTATTTCCCGCGGCGCCAGACGGTTGCGGGAGGCGGTCAGGTAATACTGCGACAGGAATGCGTTGAGCACCTGTTGCTCAGTTAGCTCGTCGGTGTGGCGCGGAAAGAATACCTTGTTGCCCAGGTTCAATCCCCCGCGCACGAAGAAGACCTGCACGCAGGCCTGTCCGCTCTGTATGGCACAGGCGACGATATCAAGTTCTCCTTGCGGTGCGCTGATATACTGGTTTTCCTGTATTTTCCTCAGGCTGCTGATCTGGTCGCGGTACTGTGCGGCGCGTTCATAGTCCAGCCGGTCCGCCGCCTGCTGCATGGGCACGGTCAGTTCCCCGATCACTTCCTCATTACGCCCTTCCAGGAACATAATGGTGTGTTTCACGTCTTCCCGGTAAGCCTCGTCATTGGTCAGGCCGACGCAGGGAGCGGTACAGCGCTTGATCTGGTATTGCAGGCAGGGCCTGGAACGGTTCTTGAAGAAATTATCGTCGCATTGCCGGATTTTGAACAGCTTCTGGGTGAGGTTCAGGGTGCGGCGAGCCGACCTGGCACTGGGATAGGGGCCAAAATACTGCCCCGCTCCTGACTTGGCGCCGCGGTAGAAACTCAACCTGGGGAATTTCCCATCACTGGACAGGTACAGGTACGGATAGCTTTTGTCATCCCGCAACACCACGTTATAGCGGGGTTTATGTTGTTTGATGAGGTTGCTTTCGAGCAGCAGGGCCTCGGCTTCGGTGCGCGTAACCGTTACTTCAACGGCACAGACCTGTTTGACCATGGCCCGGGTCTTGGGTGAGTCTGCTTTCTTGCCGAAATAGCTGGCAACCCGTTTTTTCAGATCCTTCGCCTTGCCCACGTAAATCAATGTTCCATCCACATCGATCATCCGGTACACGCCCGGATAGTGGGTCATGTTCTCCAGTGATTGTTTCAGATCTTCCGAGGCAAACATGTCTTTCAATGAGCATGGCATGAAAAGAGAGACATCATTGTAACGGCGAACAGCAGCAGAACAAATAACAAAGGCCAGTCTGACGACCGGCCTTTGTCATTTAAGCCCTCTGATTTTCAGTTCCCACCATCTCCGGGATCATTAGCTGTCGATTGAAAAAAGCCTTTTCGCATTTTCGTGCAATACCTTGTTTGCGATCTCTTCACAATTGGACTGACTCCATCCGTAATTAGACTTGTAATCTCTTAATATTTTCGCCAGGACCTGACGAACATTCCAGGCACAGTAACCTATCTCCTCAGGTACATTATTGGAATCACTGCCATGCATTACCTTGTCAGCCGGCGCCAAAGCCAAAAAGGCTCTCAATGTCTCTTCCAACACACCGGGAAACTTTGAATAGAAAGAAAGGTCCGTATACACATTAGGAAACTGGCTCAGCATTGCCGCAACGTGCTGATGATACGGATACCCGGTATGAATCAGGAGGAACCTGGTCTCTACTTTTTTGATTTCGTCATCCAGAAATACATCTCTCAATCTTAATGGACTATTGAAATCAAACCTTAATGCCGGATGCAGTGCCACCGCGGTATGAATAATAACCCGTGACTTCAACTCTCCAGCCTTGATATAAATATGCCTGAGTAAGAAGTCCTGGTATTTACGAAACGCTTGCTGCATTTCGGTTTCTTGATAATCCGCAACGTTACTGAATGGTACAAATTGGGTAGCAGGGTTTTTAAGCAGTTTCTGCAAGGCCTTTTCCGCCGTTTCAGCATCAATCAAATCAATACCCAGAGGCCTGTAATAGGCCACATTAACCTTGAAGCCGGCACAACCATCGGCCACACAGCGCTCCAGGATATTACTTATTTCGGCGACGACATCCTTTAGAGAACCTAATCCTTTCTCAGCAGCCCATTCCGGTTGAATAATCCTTGCAATATTGTAACTCCACACAAATCGACCGGATGGGATCAGACTCTGCGGTCGTCTGGCTTCAATTTCACGTGATTCCAGCACTACCTTTTCTATTTTTTCCCGGTCCAGAATGGAAGCTATATAACTACTGAAACCGCTTTTTATGCCTCCGGTAACAACTGAGTTAAACCCCTCTAAATCGGGATTTACACCATACACCCTTGATACATAATTGTAATAACCGGTTTGTCTCGGCATGTTATACAGGTGTTCCTTGAATACCAATGACAGTCTTTTCCTTAATTGTTCCTTACCTTCGTATTCATAACCGGGCAGCATCGAACTAACAAAGGATGAATTCCATTTATCGTAAGATTCGCTCAACGTGATCGGATGGGGTGGATGGACATGCGTATCTACTACATTGATTTCATTGAGGTCCAGTTCCCCGACTACTGGCGGATGTATAGAGCTCCAGTCATTTTTGGCTGCGAGACTATCAGTAGCAGCAAGCATCGCGCAGCTTGTACCGGTATATTTAATAAAATCTCTTCTCTTCATTTTTACCCACTCTTTATCTGCATACCGGATATCGCCCCGTAACTATGCGTAACATTAATCAGCTTCGATTATTTCATACCAGACCAGGCAGTTCAATCCGGTGTTGGTCAGCAAACGTAAGAACGACTTAAATAAAAAAATCCCCCGGCCCTTACGGACCAGAGGATTGTTTTATTAAGCCCTGGCGGTGACCTACGCTCGCACGGATAAATCCGCACTACTATCGGCGCTACGTCGTTTCACTTCCGAGTTCGGCATGGGGTCGGGTGGTTCCAACGCGCTATGGCCGCCAGGAAATCGGTACTACTGCAATTCGGGAAACTGAAATAAGGGTTATCACACTGTTATCAGCAT
Source organism: Gammaproteobacteria bacterium (assembly GCA_965116585.1). Taxonomy (GTDB): domain Bacteria; phylum Pseudomonadota; class Gammaproteobacteria; order Eutrophobiales; family Eutrophobiaceae; genus JAAXHV01. The sequence continues at coordinate 130,578 of OZ220714.1, forward strand.
ATAACAAAACGTTTGAGTGTTATATGGTCAAGCCGCACGGGCAATTAGTACTGGTTAGCTTCATGCATTACTGCACTTCCACACCCAGCCTATCAACCTCGTAGTCTACGAGGGCCCTTCAGTGAGCATAAAGCTCAGGGGAGAACTCATCTTGAGGGGGGCTTCCCGCTTAGATGCTTTCAGCGGTTATCCCGTCCGTACATAGCTACCCGGCAATGCCACTGGCGTGACAACCGGAACACCAGAGGTACGTCCACTCCGGTCCTCTCGTACTAGGAGCAGCTCCTCTCAATTCTCCAACGCCCACGGCAGATAGGGACCGAACTGTCTCACGACGTTCTAAACCCAGCTCGCGTACCTCTTTAAATGGCGAACAGCCATACCCTTGGGACCTGCTTCAGCCCCAGGATGAGATGAGCCGACATCGAGGTGCCAAACACCACCGTCGATATGAACTCTTGGGTGGTATCAGCCTGTTATCCCCGGAGTACCTTTTATCCGTTGAGCGATGGCCCTTCCATTCAGAACCACCGGATCACTAAGACCTGCTTTCGCACCTGCTCGACGTGTCTGTCTCGCAGTCAAGCACCCTTTTACCTTTGCGCTCGTAGCACGATTTCCGACCGTGCTGAGGGTACCTTCGCGCTCCTCCGTTACTCTTTAGGAGGAGACCGCCCCAGTCAAACTACCCACCATACACTGTCCCCGATCCGGATAACGGACCTGGGTTAGAACCCCAAACACACCAGGCTGGTATTTCAAGGTTGGCTCCACGACAACTGGCGTCATCGCTTCAAAGCCTCCCAGCTATCCTACACAAGTATATTCAAAGTCCAGTGCAAAGCTGTAGTAAAGGTTCACGGGGTCTTTCCGTCTAGCCGCGGGTACACTGCATCTTAACAGCGAGTTCAATTTCGCTGAGTCTCGGGTGGAGACAGTGTGGCCATCGTTACGCCATTCGTGCAGGTCGGAACTTACCCGACAAGGAATTTCGCTCGATGTCTTACCTAAATATCACGAAGGAATTGTAGGCGGATAGTTTACTAACTATCCCTGCAAGTCGCCTTGCAGATGGGACTATATCTTCATCAACAGAATGTCAATGTCCGGCGTATAGTCTCTGAGGATTCTGACCACGTTTAGTCAGTCTTTCCTGCTGGTTGTCCGCACCTCACAAATTGTTACTGTCATTTATCATGACGAGTACTGGAGGATGCTCGGAGTTTCCAGCATATAGCCAGATTTTACTAAGGCAGCATTTCCTACCTTAGGACCGTTCATAATGTTAACAATGCGTTGCACATCAACATTGCGGGTTATCAAAAATAACCCCTGTATATCGCTATACAGATCGGACTATATCTTCAGTAGCAAGTACTGCCTGGCGTATAGTCTCTGAGGATTTTCTTCAATTGAAGTACTCAAGTATTGCTTCATCGGAATACTTTCGTTTCCCGACACCTCCATCGTTCATCTCCTTACGGATATCAAGAATGGATTGAATACCTGTTTTATTTAAGTGATTTCCTTCTTTTATTAATTTCGCTAACTGCTTGAATTTAGAGAAATCTCTCTTTTTCTTTGCAGATAAAAACCCAAATCTGTTAAAAAATGGAATCACATTTTCTTCAATAGCATTGAGATTATTTACTTCGTAGTACCAAACTCCATCTTCTCTGCTCCGTAGGGTTCCACAGTTAAGGTGTCTCTTGAACAAAGCCAGGATTACCTTATCCCGTTGAGACACATTAAAACAAAGTGAAATTTTCCAGGGCATTGTGTAGTCCTTGCGTTTCCGAAATGAAACATTAAAGCTCCCTTCTCCATCTGCAAATCCGGCTAAATAATAGCCAATTCGCTCTGGTACCCGCTTGATATCAATTGCCATTGATTTTCTCCAACTGAGGAATCTTTCCTGCTGAT